>CALWZV010000025.1 GCA_944386115.1 uncultured Clostridia bacterium | reverse complement strand
TGACAAAATAAAGAGAATTAAAGCAGTAGTAAAAATTGCAATTGTAGGGAAATACGTAAGATTACATGATGCATATATTTCGGTTGCTGAAAGTTTAAAACATGGGGGTTTTGCTAACAATGTTAATGTAGACATAAACTATGTTGATTCATCCGAAATAACCAGAGATAATGTAAAAGAAAAATTAAAAGAATATGATGGAATATTAATTCCTGGTGGATTTGGAGCAAGAGGAATAGATGGGAAAATAGAAAGTATAAAATATGCAAGGGAAAATAATGTTCCACTTTTAGGAATATGTTTGGGAATGCAAATGCTAGTAGTTGAGTTTGCGAGAAATGTATTAAATTTAAAAGATGCAAATTCAACAGAGTTTGATGAAATAACTAAAGCCCCTGTAATACATATTATGGATGAACAAAAAAATATAGTGCAAAAAGGTGGAACAATGAGGCTAGGAAGTTATAAATGCAGATTAAAAGAAAACAGTTTAACCAAAAAATTATATAACAAAGAAGAAATAGAAGAAAGACACAGACATAGATATGAATATAATAATTATTATAAAAGTAGGTTTGAAGAAAATGGATTAATTTGCGTACGGAACATCACCAGATGGAAAATTAGTTGAAATTGTGGAATATAATAAACATCCATTTTTTATAGGAACTCAATTCCACCCAGAATTCAAATCAAGGCCAGATAATCCACATCCTCTATTTGTTGGTTTTATAAAAGCTGCTAAAAAATAGATTTTATAAAATATAATAGTTATAATTAATTTGTGAAAATTTAGTGTATTCTCTTGACAATTACCAAAAAAAGATATAAATTATTAGCAGTCAGTTTAAAGGACTGCTAATAATTTATAAAGGAGGAGTAAATATGATAAAACCATTAGCAGACAGAGTTTTAATAAAAATGGAAGAAGGTGAAGAAACTACAAAAAGTGGAATAATTTTAAGTAGTGGATCAAGAGAAAAACCACAAGTTGCAAAAGTTATAGCTGTAGGACCTGGTGGAGAAGTAGATGGAAAAAAAGTAGATATGTATATAAAAGTAGGAGATAGAGTAATTGTAAGTAAATATTCAGGAACAGAAATAAAATCTGAAGGAGAAGAATTACTTATTGTAAAACAAGGCGATATTTTAGCAACTGTAGAATAAATATTTTTGAAAGGAATGTGATTTTTTATGGCAAAAGAGATTAAATACGGAGAAGAAGCTAGAAAAGCTTTATTAAATGGAATAAATAAGTTAGCAGATACTGTTAAGGTAACAATAGGACCAAAAGGAAGAAATGTTGTATTAGATAAAAATTTTGGTGCACCACTTATTACTAATGATGGTGTTACAATAGCAAAAGAAATTGAATTAGATGATCCATATGAAAATATGGGAGCTGGATTAGTAAAAGAAGTTGCAACAAAAACAAATGATGTTGCAGGAGATGGAACAACAACAGCCACATTATTAGCTCAAGCAATAGTTAAAGAAGGTGTTAAAAATGTTGCAGCTGGTGGAGACCCAATGGCAATAAAAAGAGGTATGGATAAGGCAGTTGATGCTGTTGTTAAAGAATTAGCTAAAATAAGTTCACCTTTAAATGGAAAAGAAGATATAGCAAGAGTTGCAAGTATATCTGCTAATAATTTGGAAGTTGGAGCTTTAATTGCAGATGCTATGGAAAAAGTTTCTAAAGATGGTGTTATTACAATTGAAGAATCAAAAACTTCAAGTACAGAACTAACAGTAGTAGAAGGTATGCAGTTTGATAAAGGATATGTTTCACCATACATGGTAACAGATACAGATAAAATGGAAGCAGTATTAGATAATCCATATATATTAATAACAGATAAGAAAATAAGTAATATACAAGAAATATTACCAATTCTAGAAAATTTAATGCAACAATCAGGAAAATTAGTAATTATAGCAGATGATATTGAAGGAGAAGCTTTATCTACATTAGTGCTAAATAAATTAAGAGGAGTATTAAATGTAGTAGCAGTAAAAGCACCAGGATATGGAGATAGAAGAAAAGAAATGCTTCAAGATATAGCAATATTAACAGGAGGAGAGGTAATTACATCTGAGTTAGGATTGGAACTAAAAGATACAGATATTTCTCAATTAGGAAGAGCAAGACAAGTAAAAGTACAAAAAGAAAATACAATAATTGTAGATGGAATGGGAAATAAAGATGAATTAGAAGCAAGAATAAAAAATATTAGAGCTCAATTAGAAGAAACAGAAAGTAATTTCGATAAAGAGAAATTACAAGAAAGATTAGCAAAATTAGCTGGAGGAGTTGCTGTAATTGGAGTAGGAGCTGCAACAGAAGTAGAAATGAAAGAGAAAAAGTTAAGAATAGAAGATGCACTAGCAGCAACTAAAGCAGCCGTTGAAGAGGGAATTGTAGCTGGTGGAGGAACTGCATATATAAATGTTATTCCTAAAGTAAAAGAAGCATTAAAAGACATAAAAGAAGATGAAAAAATAGGAGTAAAAATTATTTTAAAAGCATTAGAAGAGCCAGTAAGACAAATTGCAATAAATGCAGGCTTAGAAGGAGAAGTAATATTAGAAAAGGTAAAAGAAGCAACAGAAGGATTTGGATTTGATGCTGCTAAAGAAGAATATGTTGATATGAAAAAGGCAGGTATAGTAGATCCAACTAAGGTTACAAGAAGTGCAATACAAAATGCAGCTAGTATAGCTTCAATGGTACTTACAACAGAAAGTATAGTTGCAAATAAGAAAGAAGAAAAGTGTAATTGTGGAAACAATAATGGAATGGCAGCAGGAATGGATGGAATGTATTAAAAAACATAAAGAGTCAGGTAGTAAATCTACTTGACTTTTTATATTTGATTATTTATAATTTATTTAGCACAAATGAAAGGAGAAATTAAATGGGATTAGTTGTAGATAATTCTGGAGCAATTTTTGATGATAGAAGAAAAAAACAGCGTAGGAAGAGTAATAAGAATGTTGAAATAGATAATAGAAAAGTAGATAGAAGAAAAGAAAATAAGAAAAATGCTTAAATAAAATTTAAAAATAGTCACTAATTTTTAGTGACTATTTTTTAGGAGCAACTGCCATTTCCTAGCAGCAACCTCCTCTACCACCACCGCAACAGCAGCAAATTAATATAAGAACGATTATTATCCAGCAGCAATCATCTCCAAAACCGAATCCGCCACCGCAACCTCTATTTTCTGGCATATAATTCCCCCCTTTCAACATGAGACATTTTTTCTTACTTTTAATGAATCAGGAAAGGAGCTAATTACAGCAAGAACCTTTTTTTCCACATCCACAGAAAAGTAATAAAAATAGGATTATGAACCAAAGTATTTCGTTGTTACAACAATTTCCCATGTAATACCTCCTATATAAGAAAATTTCTTTTCTCTAGTATGTTATATAGTATTCATATTAAAAATAAGTGTTACAAAAATAAAAGAAAATACAAACTTTACTTTTTATGTATACTGTAGTATAATGAATAAAGAAAATTGGAGGTATTTTATGAAAAGAATGAAAACATTCTTTATATATCTAATACTATTTGTTTTATTATTTTTTGGTGTGAGATTTTTTGCTGATATTGGAATTAGGAATACATATAAAAATATGAATAATTATGAAATAAAAACGGAATCACCAATAATAAAAGTTACAGAAAGTAAAAAAACGAATGTTAATGGATATATAGAAGGAGAATTAACAAACAATACAGAACAATATATAAATAATATAAACTTAAAAGCAACTTTTTATAATAAAGATAATGAGGTAATAGGAATAAAAGGTATACCAATTGAAAACTTTAAACAATTAGATACTTTAGAATATAGAATGAATTATAGATATAGTAATGTAGAAAGGATTGAACTAGAGCTTACAGAAGACCCTGTTGAAAATATAGAAATTGAATCTGATTTGGTTAATTTCACTTTTGATAATAGAAAAGTAATTTGGTTTATTGCAGGACTTATTGTTTTATGGAATATTCCAGGGTGGATATTTTAGTAATATATAATTTTAAAATAGATTTTAATTAATTATCCCACGGTTTATCCGTGGGATAATTAATTGAAAAAGTTTAGGTTATAAGTTATATAAAAACTTATTTACACATATTGTCCTTATTTATATAAAAATTTTTCTGAGCTAATTTATCTTGTACGCTATTTAGAGCTTCTCCGAATCTTTGAAAATGAACTACTTCTCTTTCTCTTAAATAACGTAAAGGATCGATAACATCTGGATCATCAGCACATAAATCTATTAATTTTTCATAAGTTGCTCTTGCTTTTTGTTCTGCTGCTAAATCTTCTGTTAGATTTGCAATAGGATCACCTTTTGCAGCAATATATGCTGCTGTAAATGGTGCACCAGCAGCTGATTGAGGGTAAACATCTACCCCATGATCTGTATAATATGCACCTAAACCAGCCTTTTCTAATTCTTCTGCAGAACAACCATCAGTTAACTGGTGGACAATAGTTCCAACCATTTCCAAATGGGCTAATTCTTCTGTTCCATAGTAAAAACGTTTGATGAATATAGAATTTTAATTAATATATTAGGATATACTAAAAATTATAGAAATAATAATTATGGAATTTATAGTTATATGTATTGACTTGTTGCTTTAATAGATATATATAAATAAGTATAAAATTATATATGGGAGGACTGGTAAAATGGAAAAGGCAAAAGTTTATTTTACAAAAGAGATTACAGAAGAATCAATTGTAAAAATCTATGAACAATTAGGTATTAAATTAACTGGAAAAGTTGCAGTAAAATTACATTCTGGAGAAAAAGGAAACCAAAATTATTTAAGACCAGAATTCGTAAGGAAAATTGTAGAGCATGTAAACGGGACAGTAGTAGAATGTAATACTGCATATGGTGGAGCAAGAAATTCTACAGAAAAGCATAAAAAGCTTTTAGAAGAACATGAATGGAATAAATATTTTAATGTGGATTTAATGGATGAAGAAGGACCAGATAAAGTTTTAGAAATAAAGAATGGAAAAGTATTAAAAGAAAACTTTGTAGGAAAGAATATAGAACGATATGATTCTATGCTTATACTATCACATTTTAAGGGACATCCAATGGGAGGATATGGTGGAGCTTTAAAACAGCTATCTATAGGTTGTGCATCATCTGAAGGAAAAGCTTGGATACATTCTGCTGGCAGAAGCAAAGACCAATACAAAATATGGGACGATTTACCAGAACAAAATAAATTCTTAGAGTCAATGGCAGATAGTGCATCATCAATACACAAATTGTTTGAAAATAAAATTGCATATATAAATGTAATGAAGAACTTATCTGTGGATTGTGACTGTTGCAGTGTAGCAGAAGATCCATGTATGAAAGATATAGGAATTTTAGCAAGTATAGATCCAATTGCTATAGATCAAGCTTGTATAGATTTAATATATAATTCAAATGATCCTGGAAAAAATCATTTTATAGAAAGAGTAGAAAGACAAAATGGAATTCATACGATAGAAGCTGCTGCAGACTTAGGCTTTGGAACTAGAGAGTATGAATTAATTGATATAGATAAATAATTTAGTTATATGTGGCATACACTTTATAAGAGGTGTATGTATGATTGTATATGAATATAAAATTGATTCTACTACTATTAGAATAGATAATGATAAAATAGAAAAAAATGATAAAGTATTAAATAATTTATTAGAGTACATTTCTCAGAAAATTATAAAAAGTTCCTGAAGTTCTTTATAATTTGATATGCAAAATATATGAAAAGAGGGAATTTTTTTGAATAAGGATATTAAAGAAAATGGAAAATATGCTATTTATTTAAGAAAGTCAAGGGCAGATATGGAAGCTGAATTAAGGGGAGAAGGAGAAACATTAGCAAGACATGAGAATTTATTGCTGGAATTAGCGAGAAATAAGAATATAGTAATAGAAGAAATATATAAAGAAATAGTTAGTGGAGAGTCAATTGATTCAAGACCAGAAATGCAAAGATTATTATCTGATGTTAAACAATTTAAATGGAATGGTATACTTGTTGTTGAAGTAGAAAGATTAGCACGTGGAGAAACAATGGATCAAGGAATTGTTGCTAATGCTTTCAAGATATCTAATACGAAAATTATAACTCCTACAAAGACATATGATCCCCAAAATGAGTTTGATGAAGAATATTTTGAATTTGGATTATTTATGTCAAGAAGAGAATATAAGACTATAAATAGAAGACTTCAAAGAGGTAGAATGATATCTGCAAAAGAAGGAAAATATGTTGGAAGTATAGCACCATTTGGATATAGTAGAGTTAAAATAAAAAATGATAAAGGATATACATTAAATGAAAACAGTGAGGCAAAAATTGTAAAATTAATTTTTAATTTGTATGTATATGAAGATTTATCAATATGTGGGATAGCAAAAAAACTAAATAATATGAATTTTAAGACAAGAAAAAGTAAAGAATGGACACCGTCTACAATAAATGATATATTATGTAATCCAGTGTATATTGGAAAAATAAAGTGGAATTGTAGGAAAGAAATAAGAATATATAAAAATGGAGTTTTGAGAAGAACAAGACCTAGAAGTAACAAGTATTTAATTATTGATGGACTACATAAACCAATTATTAACAATAAAACATGGGAAGGTGCATTAAAAAAGAGAAATCTAAACTATAGAAAAAAAACCAAAAATAATACTATTAAGAATCCTTTGTATAATATACTAATTTGTGGAAAATGTGGCAAAAAAATGAAAAGAAGGTCATATTCAAAGTATAGTAAAGAACCAACAATATATTGCAATAATCCAAAATGCGATAATGTTGGTTCAAAATTTTGCTATATAGAAGAAAAAGTTGTAGAAGGAATGAGTAAATGGCTAGAAAATTATAGCTTGAATTATAGTGAATGTTTAAAAAGATTAGAATATAATAAGATAGAGCACATAAATGAATTAATTATATTATTAGAAAAAGACATAAAACATGAGAAGGATAAATTACAAAATGTTTTCGAATATTTAGAAGATGGAACATATTCAAAAGAAATGTTCAATATGAGAAAGAACATAATATTACAAAACATAGACAAAATGAATAATTCTGTTGATGAATATAAAGAAAAATTAAATGAAATACAAAAAGAAAGTAAAGTTAATACTACTAAGAATTTCAATAATTTTCTTGACATGTATAATTTTTTAAAAAATCCAGAAGAAAAGAATAATTTGTTGCAAATAGTACTGGATAGAGTTTTATACAAAAAAGAGGAAAAATCTATAAAGAAAACATCTGATCCAACTAATTTTTCAATAATTTTATATCCGAAGATTGATAAGATTATATGAAAATTATAAAAACTAATTTGAATCATATTGAATCCTAAGAAGTTTTAATATATAATTAAATACAAAAATATGAGGAGAAACATTAGTGAAGAAAAAAAAGAGAAAAAAGGAAAAATTAGTTTATAAAAAAGCGCGTTCAGTTTTTTTTCTTATTTTAATTGTATTAATAATAATTTTCATTATTAATACAGTAGGGAATAATAATTCAATACAAACTTCAACAATACCAGATAAATTAGTAAATAGTATAGATTTAACAAACTATGCAAATGTGGATAGATATATAGTATATGGAACTCATTTTAATTTAGAAGGTACTTTAAATATTAAAGAGAATGTACAGTTAAAAGAGGTTGAGATTGTAGCAAAAAATTCAGATGAAGATGAAATTATAATAGATACAGAATATACATATAATGATAATTTACTTGCATTTACTACAATAGAAGAAATAAATAAAGGTTTAAATTTGGAAGAATTACAGTTAAACAATTATTATTTGCTATTGAAACTGCAACTGATGAATAATGAAACAAAGTATTATTCTTTGAGAAATAATACAGAATATGGAGACATAAACTACTATACTTTAACAAGAAATGGCAAAAATAATAATATTAATATTGGATTTAAGCAAAAAGATGATATTTCTTTTCTAGAACTGAGCGTAAAAGAAGTAAATGAACTACCTAATGACGTATATGATGTGGTTATTGATCCTGGGCATGGAGGAGCTGATGGCGGAGCTGTATCAGGAAATCATGTTGAAGCAGAAATTGTTTTAGAATCTGCATATGAGTTAAAGAAACAATTAGAAGAGATACGGTTTAAAGGTAATTGTTACAAGAGAAGAGAATGAAACAGAAGATGAATATAAGGGGGGAGATATTTATGGAGAACATGGTAGAGTAACAATTGCAAATGAATCAGGTGCAAAATTACTTGTATCATTACACCTAAATAGTAATGAATCAGATTTAATAAGTGGTGGAGTAGAAGTATATGCATCACCTAATAGTGATTTAACTTTAGCCAAAATGCTTGCTGATAATATAGTTGAAATTGCAGATACTAAATATTCACAAATGGAAACATATAAAGAAGATGATGGAGTATATGTTAGAACAATTGAAGTTGATGATTATGAAGAGGATTCAAGATGGCTATTTGAATCAATACCATATTTATTTATTATAAGAGAAATTGGAGGAATTGCTACAGGAGCCTATTCAGATGGAAGTAGTTCTATTTATTCTGAAAATATATATAGAAATTCTAATATAGGAGTGGAAGGATATTTAGTAGAATTAGGATACATGAATGTGGATGATGATCTAGATAACATTTTGCAGAATAACAGATTATATATGAAAGCTATTACTGAAAGCATAAGAGATTTTTATAAAATAGAAAATAATTAAAACAGAGAGTTTCTATAAAAGAAACTCTCTTAATTACTACCCTTCCACATAAAAATAATTTAACCATTTAATAAATTTTATTAATAAAATATTCTTTTTAATTTCATATAAAAAATAATTGTAATAAAAATTTGTAATAAAAGTATAAATTATAAATTGTAACTTAACAATTAGTCCTCTAACCAGACTTTGTTATAACACTAATCTTTTTTTTAATACCAATTTAAAATAAAAAAAGTGGTAAGGATAGTAAATGGCTGTTAGCTTTGTTGCTCATTTAACTTGCTAAATAGCTTTGCAAGCACCAATATTATTATTAAATATCTACATCAAATTCTACTGAATTTAATTTTGATATTTCAAAATCTGTATCTTGTATTTTTTTCTCGATTTTTTCAGTTTCTTTTCTAAGTTCATCAATATCGAAATTAACTGTTTTACATTCAAAATATGAATTATTAACTTCTGTTATTCTTTTCTTAGCATTTTTTTGAGTAAGTAGATAACTATATAAATTCTTTACTTTTCTTAAATTAGTATTATCAACTATAGCATCTTGTATTGTTCTACCATCTGGTAATTTAAAAGTGTTATTTTTTTGATATATAATAGATTTTATTTTAGTAATTCTTTCTTGAGCTTTTTTGTATTCCTCAAAAGCTTTTTTAAAATCATCTTTATAATCTTCGATGATATTTACTGTACCGTCTAACTCCTGTGTTGATGTATTGTAAGAATATTCCTTGATTTCATAACTGTATGATGAGAATTTTTTTTCTTCATCTACAACAATAGTCATTAAATTTGATAAATTAGTTTTCATTATTTTCACTCCATTTCAAAAACTTTTGTTTGATTATATTATATTTTAATTTTATTGTCAATAATAAACGATTCAATTATTGAACTAATTCTTCTGTTCCTATATCGTTTAATATTGCTTTTGATTTTTGATCAGGCATTCCAAATCTTTGAGATAAATATCTTAAAGAAGCTGCAAGTTCACCATCTGGTCCACCATATTGAGATATTATAAATTTAGCCAAACGTGGATTTGGACATTTTATATTAATTGGATATTGTAGTGTTTTATTATAAGTCCACATAAATTAATACATCCCCCTTTCCCAAGGCCATGGTTCTTCAAGCCATCTCCATTTATTACAAGGAAACTCTATAGTAAGTGGCCCATATATTTTTTGATATTTATCAGTTAATTCTTTTAATGATTTACAATATTCTTTATGCAAACATATAGCTTTTTGATCATTTGGGTGAGTATCTAGATATAATGCTAAATCATTTACTGCAAATTTATAACACATTATATTTTTAAGCATATCTTGTCTCAATTCCCTACAATCGTTATTAGAATTACACGCATCCACTATTACATCCCTCCTTAATTTCATTACTATTTTTTAAAAATTGAATTTGTTCCATTGATTGGTTTGGAGAATAAGGACTAACTAATTCAGGGAATATTGTTCCCATTTTTAATCCAACACATGGAGTAAAAGTAGTATTTATTCTTTGTACAGGTACATATGCGTGACCAAACATAGGATTATTTGTAAAAGGACACTCTTCTTCGTCAAATCCACATTCGCATTCATCTGTTTTACATGGATTACAAGAAATTACATTATTGCATACATTTTCTAAGACATCTTGATTATTTTCAGGGCAATCCTTTTTGCATTTGCAATTTATATACATTAAAATTCCTCCTTTTTATGATTTATATTACACAATATGACATATATTTATAAAATGTGATTTACTTATTAAAATATAAATGATAAAATGTAAAAAGGTGATTAAAGTGATAGCAAATATTTTAAAGAAAGGTGATACAATAGGAATAATTGCACCATCAAGTCCTATAATAAAAGAAAAAATAGATGACATAAATAAATCCATATATTTATTAGAAAAAAGTGGGTTTAAAATAAAATCTTCAAAAAATTTTTTAAATAATGAATGGGGGTATTCTAATACACCTGTACAAAAAGCAGAAGACATTAACAACATGTTTGAAAATAGTGAAATAAAAGCAATATTATGTGCAACAGGTGGAGCAAATTCAAATTCAATATTTGAATATATTAATTATGAAATCATAAGAGAAAATCCAAAAATAATTTGTGGATTTAGTGATTCAACTTCTATAATAAACATTTTACATGAAAAAACAGGATTAGTAACTTTTCATGGACCAACATTGAAATCACTTACATCCTGGGAAACAGAATATAGTTATATAGAATTAATTAAAAGATTTGTAGAAAATAGTTTAGAATTAGGTCATGGAGATACATATAAAACCATTATTCCAGGAGTAGCTGAAGGAGAATTAGTTGGTGGCAATTTAAGTTTAATATCAAAATTGATATGTGGAAAATATAATATAAACTTAGAAGGAAAAATACTATTTATAGAAGATCTAGGAGTTGAGTCCCCTCCAGAAGTTGTAAGTAGTAATTTATACTATATGAAACAAAATGATGTTTTCAAGAAAATAAGCGGAATTTGGGTAGGAAATTATGAACATGAATCTAAAGTTGAACTTGAGAGGATTTTATTAGATACATTAGGTAATGAATATAATATGCCTATAATAAAATCAAATAATTTTGGACATACTGACAGAAAAACAGTAATACCTATAGGTACAAAAGCTAGAATTAATACTAATTCTCAAAATAAAATAGAGTTAATAGAAAAATGTTTGAAATAGCATTAAAATTTGTAAAATCTATTGACAATAAAAATATAAATGTGCTAATATATTAAAAGAATATGCGGATGTGGCGGAACTGGCAGACGCGCTGGTCTTAGGAACCAGTGCCAACGGCGTGGGGGTTCAAGTCCCTTCATCCGCACCAGAGTAGAAGGTCTTGTATTATATTAATATTAATAATACAAGACCTATTATATTTTAAAATAGAAATGTTAAGGGGAATAAAATGGAATTAAAGAAAAACGAAGAATATATTGTAAGAATTATAGATAATGGATATGAGGGAGAGGGAATCGCAAAAATTGAAAACAAAACAATTTTTGTCCCAAATGGAATTGAAGGGGAAAAAGTAAGGATAAAAATATTAAAAAATCTAAAAAGCCATGCATATGCAAAAATCATTGAAATAATGGAAAGCTCTGATAAAAGAGTTGAACCTGAATGCGAAAGTAATAGTAAATGTGGAGGTTGTAATCTAAGACATATAGAATATGATGAAACACTAAATATAAAAAAGAAAATTGTTGAGAACTGTTTTAGAAAAGAAATAGAAAAAAATATAGAAATAGAAAAAACAATAGGAATGGGATTTCCATACTATTACAGAAATAAATTACAATATCCAGTTGGAATAGATAATAATGGAAATACTGTAATGGGAATCTATTCGGCTAGAACACATAATATCGTAGCAACCTCGGAATGCCTTATACAAAATCGAAAAGCTCAAGAAATTGCAAATACGGTTTATAAATTTATAATTGATAATAAAATACCTGGATATGATGAAGAAAAAGGAACAGGAATTGTTAGACATGTTATAGTAAGAATAGGTATATATTCAAATGAAATAATGGTAATTTTAGTTACAAAACAAAAAAAATTACCAAAAGAGAAAGAGTTTGTACAATATTTAAAACAAAAACATCCTGAAATAAGAACTATTATAAAAAATATAAACAATGAAAACACAAATGTAATATTAGGAGAAAAAGAAGAAATTTTATATGGAGATGGCTATATTAAAGACACATTAGGTAGATATGAATTCAAAATTTCTACTAAATCATTTTACCAGATAAATCCAGTACAAACAGAAATTTTGTACAATATAGCAATAGAATATGCAAATTTAACAGGAAAAGAAACAGTATTTGATTTATATTGTGGAATTGGAACGATTGGAATTTTTGCATCTGAATTTGCAAAACATGTATATGGAATAGAAGTTGTAAAAGAAGCGGTAAAAGATGCAATAGAAAACGCAAAAATAAATAAAATTAATAATATAGAATTTTATACTGGAGAAGTAGAAAATATATTGCAGGAGCTAATAGAAAAGAAAGAAATAGAACCAGATATAGTATTTCTAGATCCTCCAAGAAAAGGCAGTGATGAGAAAACTATACAAACCTTATTAAATGTAAAGCCAAAGAAAATAGTTTATATAAGTTGCAATCCAGCAACATTAGTAAGGGATATAAGGATGTTAGAAGAAAAATATGAAGTAAAAAAAGTACAACCAATAGATATGTTTCCATACACAAAACATGTGGAGTGCGTAGCAGGGCTAGAGTTTAAATAAGACAGGTAATACTTGATCCTGACACGTTATCAAGGAACATATTTATCCGGCAGAATATTTTAGAGAACTAATTATTGAGAGATATGGAGGATAAAGAAATTGGAAAAAGAAAAATCAATCATAATGGGAAAATGTACTGATAATGATGTGAATTCAATAAAAGTTAAGATAAAATTGACAAATGGAAAATTAATTCCATCAATAATAACCAATGAAGAACTAATATATGGTGTTACTGCAATTGCAATAGGAAGAAAAAATAATTATGTAGATATTTCAAGTAATTTAGGCAAAATAGAAAATGTTTTTGCAAAGCATCCATTAACGAATGAAATATTACCAGTTATTGTACTAGATAGTGATATATTAGAAAAAATTTCAATAATGTTAGTACCAGCTCACATCCAAGAACATTTTGAATTAGCTCAAAAATTTAATTTACCATATAAACAAGTTGTTGCACCTTATTTTAAAGGTACAGGGGAGGAAAGTTTAAAGCCAAATGTTGAAACTAAATTTAGAACAAGTGTTATAGTTGTTATAAAAAATGAAGAAGATAATACTTATCTTTGTGTTGATGCGTTAAAAAGAAATTGTAAATCATTTGTACTTGGTGGAATAGAAGAAGGTGAGACTCCAGAAGAAGCAGCAGTCAGAGAAGTTAAAGAAGAAACAGGCTATGTTGATGTTACAATTAATAGAAAAAGTATTTTTGAATTACACAATCACTTTTATGCTGCATATAAAGGAGTAAATAGATATGCAGTTTTAAATGTTATATTTGGAACATTAGACTCTAAAAAGAGAGAAAAAGTTTCTGAGGATGAATTTAATAAACAAAAAGCTATATGGATAAAGAAAGAAAATTTGAAGGATTTTCTGACAGTCAATAATAATGTGTTTGTAAACAATTATCTTTTAGATAGAGATTGGGCTTATGAAGGTGATGGAGTAATGATTAATTCCGGAAAATTTAATGGAAAATTAAGAAGTGAGGTAAAAAATAAATTATGTCAAAAAAGATAACAATAGACGGATTTAATGGAGCAGGAAAAACTACGCTTGCTAAAGCATTAGCCAAAAAACTAAACTATACATATATGAGTACAGGAATTATTTTTAGTAGTTGAATTAATATTAAAATGGATAGAATCATAATGGATTTACCAGTAAATTATAGCACGAAAAAATGGAAAAATCCGTGCTATAATTTTTCATAGAATGAAAAATTCGAAAATTTTGACCTAAAAATTATTTTGAATCAAAAAACTTCCTTTTTTTGGATGCTTATGATAAAATGATTACATAAAGAAATTTATAGGAGTATAAAACAATGTTAAATATTGAATATATTGAAAATTTAGATGAGAATTTTTATAAATTAATAGATGAAGAATTTAATAAATATGCGATTAAAAATGATGTAAAATGTAATTATGCACCATTTAATTTTATTGCAAGAGAAGATAACATAGTTATCGGTATAATAACAGGACATTCATATTATAAGGAAGTGCATATAGGAAATTTAATTATATTGGAAGAATATCGTAATAAATATATAGGAAGTAAACTCATAGAAACGGTAGAGGATTATTTTAGAGATAAAGGTTTTGAAAATATAAATTTAACTACATATGAATTTCAAGCACCTGAGTTCTATAAAAAATGTGGGTATGAAGTTGAATATATAAGGGAAAACAAAGAAGAACCTAAACTTACAAAATATTTTTTAGTAAAATATTTTAGTAACTTAAAAAAGGAAATATAAGGTATTTTATTAATAAAAGGATATATGAAATTTAAGTATTATATAATGAATGTGAGTGAGTTTTATGAGACTAAGTAAAGATTTTTTTTACACAATAAAAGAGAATGTAGCAGATGAAGATTCAGTTAGTGGAAATCTTTTAGTAAGAAGTGGAATGATTGAAAAAATAGGTAATGGAATTTATGCTAAAATGCCATTAGGTAAAAAAACAATAAAGAACATAGAAAATATTGTAAGAAAATATATGGATGAAGCGGGGGCAAATGAGCTAAGCATGCCATCATTATTACCAATGGAAGTTTTTGAAAGAGCAGGAAGAAAAGAGGCTTTTGGCTCAAGCATGTTTAGGTTAAATGATAGATATAATAGAGAATACGCTTTGGGACCAACACATGAAGAGTTATTTGCTATAGCATCAATGAATAAAGTAAAATCATATAGAGATTTACCATTTACTATTTATCAAATTGGTTCTAAATATAGAGATGAAATGAGACCAAGATTAGGTTTAATTAGGACTAGAGAATTTACAATGAAGGATTCATATAGTTTTGATAAAGATTACGAAGGTTTAGATGTTTCATATAAAAAAATGTTTGATGCATACCATAAGATTTTTAAAGAATTAGGAATAGTTTATACAGTAGTAAAGGCAGATACAGGGGCAATGGGAGGCCTATTATCAGAAGAATTTCAAGCTATTACCGATATAGGAGAAGATACTCTTGTACTTTGCGATAATTGTGACTTTTCTTCTAATCTAGAGATAACTCCATGTATAAATGATAAAAAAAATATCGAGAAAGAAAAAGACCTGCAAATGGTAGAAACACCAAACAGTCATACAATTAACGAAGTATGTGATTATTTAAAATTAGACATAAAAAAAACTGTTAAAGCACTACTTATGAATATAGATGGAAAATTAGTTGTATTATTTATAAGAGGAGACAGAGAATTAAATGAAGCAAAAGTTTTGAAATTGTTAAATGTTAGGAGTATAGGATTTGCTAATGACGAATTAATTGCTACATCAAATGCAGTAGCGGGATACACTGGACCCATTAATTTAGATGCTAAAATTGTAATTGATAATGAAGTGTTAAATATGAAAAACTTCTGTTGTGGAGCCAATAAGGAAGGTTACCATTATATTAATGCTAATATAAAAGATATAAAGTTTGATATTTCTGGTGATATAGTAAATGTAAAAAATGGTGATATATGTCCGAATTGTGGAAAAAATTTAGTATTTAAAAAGGGAATTGAAATTGGAAACACATTTAAATTGGGAACTAAATATTCAGAAAGTTTAGGATTAAATTACCTAGGAGACGACAATAAAAATCACCCAGTTGTAATGGGATCTTATGGAATAGGAATTGAAAGGATACTTTCAGCAATAGTAGAGCAAAACCATGATGAAAAAGGAATAATTTTTCCAATGAATATAGCTCCATACAAGGTAGCGGTTGTAGTGATAAATCCTAAAGAAGAAAAACAATTAGAAGCTGGAAATGAATTATACAATAATTTGAATAAAATTGGAATTGATTGCTTAATAGATGATAGAACAGAAAGAGCAGGAGTAAAATTCAATGATATAGATTTGTTAGGTATACCAATTAGAATTACTATTGGAAAAAAAATTAATGATGGAATAATTGAGATAAAAACAAGAAAAGAAGAAAATGGAGAAGAATATGAATTAAAAGATACAATAGAAATAGTAAAAAAACTTATCGTTTAATATAATTATATTAGGAGAAGTATATGGATATAAATTTAGATAAATTGGATAGTGTAACACAAACTAGATACAAAGAATTTAAAGAAAAAGTAAAAGAATTACTGGCAACTTATCAACAAACAGACCAAGAAAGATTTGATTTAGTAAAGGAAAAAATAGAACAGACAAATGGAAATTGGGATACTACAATAAAGCTAACTAGTGGAAATTCTATGGAAAGTGTAGATATTTCACAATTATTAGCCTATGAATATTGTTTAGCAACTGAAAGAATAACTAATGGTAAAGTGTCTTTTGAATCTACATTAGATAAATTATTTAGTGGAATACAAAAATTTAGAATAGGTAATCCAGTACCAGGTATGGATGATGAATGCCTATATGGAAAAGGTTTTGATGATCCTACTGCTATACCAGTTACTTCAAAGTTATATAGAATGGTAATGAATGCTGGAGCACAACATTTAGATTATTTCAGAGATGGAAGTTTTACAGGTGCTGTTTTTATATATGAAAGAGGAACAATAAAAGGGTTTGCAAAGGATGAAAAAGGTAATCCTGTAGATATGAAAATTGATGGTATTGATTTTAGTGATTTAAGTAAAGGACAATCTTTATTAACTAATTTAAGACAAACAGCATTCCATGAATGGACACATAATGCAGAGAAAGAAGTTATTGATAGTACAAGTCCAACTATTGATTATGAATACCAAAGTGAAGATGGAAAAACATATAGAAATTATGAAAGAATAAATAGTTATGTTACATCAGAAAATATTGGAAATCTTCAAGAACCACAATACATAATAAGTACACAAAGAGATTCACAAGGTAATAGAAAAAGATATTTTCAAGATAAAAACGGAAATTTAAGACCATTAAGTGAAGTTAAATTTGGATTAGATACTAAACAATTAGGAATAGAATATTGCTTTTCTTCAGGACTGACTACCAGAGAGGTAATGCCTAATGGGGAAACTAGAATGCATAATATTATAACAGAGGGATTTGTTGAAGAAACTGCAAGAGCAATGATAAGAGCAATTGACCCACAAGTAAGAGATATTGATGAGGGAAGATATCCTGAATATGTAGAAATGGCAAAAAGAGTTATAGAATCAAGAGATGTTAATTTGGGAGAAAATGGACAAGGACAAACTTATGCAGATTTTTTAATGCATTCAAGTGAATTAAAAAGAGATTTAGAATCAAGAACAGTTGTATTAGACGATGGTAGTAAAGTTGATGGTTTGCATTATATATCAAATTATGCAGACAGAGTACAAAGCAGACAAACCAGAAAATCACAATTTTATAGAAATATGCCTAATGTGGCAGGAAAATTGAACTTATCTAAAGCACAAATAAACAAAGTAAGACAGTCTAATCTATTACAAAAAAGAGTATTAACTGAGGATGAACAAAATTATTTAAGGACATTATTAGTTGGAAAAAACCCCAATAATCAAGCCTATGTTGATACAGTGGTCGCAGACTTTGTTGATATTTTAGGAGAAGAAGCAGAATTCTTTGATGGAATTGCAGAAAAACTAGGATATTTAGATAGAACTATTGAAGAGCAAAAGTCTACAAATGAATTAGTAACTATGGATGATATGATATCTGCTTACAAAGAAATATCATCAAGCGATAGAAAAAGAAGGTATGAAACAGTAAGAAGTGATATTGAGGAAGTTAATTCTAGAGAAGGTGAGAAGATACATGAATAATATGAATTCAGAGATATATGTAGATATTAGTGTTATAATTAGTATGATGCCAACAGAAATGAAAAGTAAAATTAGCAACAATTTTATCAATTTTATTGAAAATAACAAATCTAATAATTATATATCAAATATAAATCCTAAAATACCATTGAAAGAACAAAACATTAGAAAAGAGACAAAAGAAATGATGGGAATTATTTACAGAGATTATTTATGTAATGATAAAGAAAGAATTAATTTGCTTCAGCAAGAAAAGAGAGAACTAGAAAAATTAGAAACAGAAAAAAGAGAGATATATAATCCAGATAATATTTTTAATAGAAACAATTTAAAAGAAAATGATAATGTGAATGATATAAAAAACGAAGTAGCAATGGTGGAATATAAAGAAACATTTTTTAGAAAATTTATAAAGAAAATTAAGAATATATTCCACAAAAATTAGGCAATCAACTAAATTTTTCGATAAATTGAGTTTGCTACTTGTGTTTTTCGTGTTGAGAACTCGTATATATGGATTAATATTGAAGATGTAGAAAAAGTATCAAACGAGAAATGGGTTGTAGAAAATGTTTATAAGAAGTTAATTGAAAAATTAAAAGAGTATGTTATAGAAGAAAAAAATGTGTATATCAAAAAATAAATATAATATAAAAAGACATATTTAGTATAATTATGTAAACACTAAAATTAATTATGATAGAAAATGGAAAAAGTGGAAGGTATAAAATGAAAAACGATATATGGAATCCTTGGCATGGGTGTCACAAAAAAAGTGCAGGATGCCTTAATTGTTATATGTTTAGAAGAGATGCACAATTTAATAAAGATAGTACAATTGTAAGCAAAACAAAAGATTATTCATTAGCAGTAATTAGAAATAAAAAAGGGGAATATAAATTAAAATCAAATAGCAATGTATATGTATGTATGACATCAGATTTCTTTATAGAAGAAGCGGATGAATGGAGAAAAGAAATATGGAAAATGATAAGAGAAAGAAGTGATATAAAATTTACTATTATAACTAAGAGAATTGAAAGATTTTATGTGTCTCTTCCAGAAGACTGGGAAGATGGTTACGAAAATGTAACTATTTGTGTAACTGTTGAAAATCAAGAAATGGCAGAAGAAAGACTTCCAATATTTCTATCATTACCAATAAAACATAAAGAAATTATACATGAGCCACTTCTTGAAGAAATAAATATAGAGAAGTATTTGAAAACAAAACAAATTGAACATATAACTTGTGGAGGAGAATCTGGAGAAAATGCAAGAGCATGTAATTATGATTGGGTATTAAAAATACGAGAAAATTCAATGAAATATGGAATTCCATTTTTATTTAAGCAAACAGGAACAAATTTTATCAAAGATGGAAAATTGTATAAAATAGAAAGAAAAAAACAAATGAATCAAGCAAAATTAGCTAGAATAGACTATATTCCAAAGTAAACTTATATTCATATGATTCTAATTGAAACGGAGGGAAAATGGATTATTACAAATTTAATTATAAAACACCAGAAAAATTTTCAAATATTATAATGAGTAGCGATGGTGAGTTCTTAACAGGACTATGGTTCGAAGATTCAAGAGACACTTTAAAACATAATTTTAAATATATTTATAAAGATTTAGTTATTTTTCAAGAAGTAAGTAATTGGCTAGATACATATTTTAAAGGTGAAGAACCTAACTTCATGCCAAAATATAAAATTAATTATCTAACACCATTTAGAAAAGAAGTAATAGAAATAATAAATAATATTCCGTTTGGAAAAACAATAACATACAATGATATAGCTAAAAAAATTGCTAAAAGTAGAAAAATAGAAAGAATATCAGCACAGGCAGTTGGAGGAGCTGTTGGCTGGAATCCAATTTGTATTATTATTCCATGTCATAGAGTAGTTGGAACAAATGGAAGTTTGACGGGATACGGAGGAGGTATTAAAAATAAAGTTGCTTTATTAGAAAATGAAAAGATTGATATGAAGAAGTTTTTTATTCCAAAATATGGAACAGCATTATAACTGTTAATAATAAAAGTAGAAAAGTTGGATATAATAATGAAAATAAATATATTTGGAGGGTAAAATGATTATAGAAAATAAATTTTTAGATGATATTCAAAGAATATGGAAGGAAAATAATAATGGATATATAACATATGAGAGCAATCAAATGGCAATTAGTGATTCTAAAATGAAACAATTAGTTTGGCAAGAAGATAATATTGTAATGGCTTATGCTATAGTTTATTTAGGAAATGATTTTTTTGAAAAAGAAAAAATTCCAAATAAAATAAAAAATTTACCTAATGATGTAGCTTATATATGGGAAATAGTAACAGACAAAAAATATGCTGGAAGAGGAATAGCAAATAAATTAATAAACTATATACTTGAAAAATATGATAATATTCCTATATATAGTTGTATTGACACAACAAATATTCCATCATTAAGATTACACGAGAAGAATGGTTTTAAAATATTATATAATTTTGATAAAAACAGTGGAAATAAATTAACACATCATGTTATAATGGGAGCGAATGTATAAAATAGATATAGTTAGAAATGAGGAATGAAAATGATAAATAAAAGAAAAGTAGTATTAATTGGAACTGGCTTTGTGGGAATGAGTATGGCATATTCAATAATAAATCAAGGCATAGGAGTAAATGAACTTGTCCTAATTGATGTAGTAAAAGAAAAGGCAGAGGGGGAAGCAATAGATTTGTCTGATGGAATTCCATGTTCTCCAAGTCATACAAAAATAAAAGCAGGAGACTATGATGAATGCGAAGATGCTGATATTGTTGTTATTACAGCAGGAGCTAATCAAAAGCCAGGACAAACGAGATTAGAATTATCTGAAACAAATGCAAAAATAATAAAAGAAGTTACAGAAAAAATAGTTGATTCAGGGTTTAAAGGTATATTTTTAGTTGCATCAAATCCCGTAGATACAATGACAAAAGTAGTGCAGGAAGTTTCAAAATTTCCAACTAATAAAGTAATTGGTTCTGGAACTGCATTAGATACATCAAGATTAAGACATAAGATAGGTGAATATTTAAAAGTTTCAAGCAAGAATATACATGCATATGTAATGGGGGAACATGGAGATTCATCATTTGTAGCATGGGAGCATGCATATGTTGGATGTAAAAAATTACTAGATATAATGAAAGATAATAAAAGAAATATTGATGATTTGGATAAAATCTACATTGAAGTAAGAGACTCAGCATATGAGATAATAAAAAGAAAAAAGGCAACATATTATGGAATTGGTTTGGGGCTAACTAGAATTTTAAAAAATATTCTGAATGATACAAATGAGATTTTAACAGTTTCAGCATATCTAAATGGAGAATATGAACATAAAGATATTTATGTCGGTGTACCAGCTATAATTAATAGTAATGGAACAAGAGAATTATTAGAGTTAAACTTATCGCCAGAAAGCAAAGAAAAATTAAATAATAGCTGTAGAATTTTATCAGAGAACATGGAAAAAATAAGAAAATCTATTTTTTAAATATAATGCTGAATATATACGGGTAAAATTAGAGTAGAAAGATTTATGTTAAATTAATAAAATGAAGTAAAAGTATTGACTTTTACTTCATTTTTGTTATATAATAACAAAGCTTAAAGTTTAGCGATGAAGTATGATGTGGCTACACTGTAAAAGTGGAGGGAACTCATATGGAGTATGTCTTGGCTTGAGACCAGGCGGATAAGTTTCAAAATAAAGCACTTATCCTAAGTAATTATTACTTAGGTTCAAATAAGGTAAAAAAAGAAACACTAGGGTGCGTTGATAACTTGCCGTACATTTTAAATTAAGGAGGTAAAATTATATGGCAAAGGCACAAAAAGCAAACGCTGGAAGCGAAAAAATGAGAATAAGATTAAAAGGCTATGACTATGTTATTTTAGATCAGTCTGCTGAGAAAATAGTAGATACTGCTAAAAGAACAGGCGCAGAAGTTTCTGGTCCTATTCCACTTCCAACAGAAAAAGAAATCATAACAATATTACGTTCTCCACATAAACATAAAGATTCAAGAGAACAATTTGAAATGAGAACACATAAAAGAGTTATTGATATTCTTTATCCAACACAAAAAACA
>CALWZV010000024.1 GCA_944386115.1 uncultured Clostridia bacterium | reverse complement strand
TTTGGCGCCGAACAATAACGCAGGCTTTAAAATATTATGAATAGAGAAAATGTTTAAGAAAGCCCGCTATTGTTCTGTATGAAAATATTATACCATATTACGAAATTTATAGATAAGTTATAAGATGTTGAAAAACAAGCATCAGAAATTGTTGAATAAAAAACAAAAAAATTCCTAGATTTCAGTAATATAGGAAAAATGAAAAAGGGAGAAACAAAAGGAATACAAGCGAGTGCGAATATAGAAATAGACAATATTTATGATATAGAGATACAAACAAAAAACTAGGAAGTAGGAGCGAATACAAGAGCGGTGTAAAAATGTTACACTGCTCTTAAAAATGCTATAGTAATAATAAATTTATAATCATTAAAAGAAATATACCAAAAAACTTGTAAAAGAAAATATATAATAGTATAATATAAAAGAATTTTAAAAGAAAATAAATGACATAACAAAAAATATAAATACAAACAAAAAATAAATTTATATAGAGGAATAAAAATGAGTGAAAACAAAAAAAGAGGAAAGGGATTAAAAATATTTGGAATCATCGTATTAATATTAGTAATACTTCTAGTTTTAATTATAGGAAGCATATTCATTTTTGTTAATAGCAAGTTAAGCAAAATGCAAAAAGTGGATATAGATGAAACAACATTAGGAGTTTCTTCACAAGTAGAAGAAAATCTATCAGGATATAGAAATATTGCATTATTTGGAATTGATAGTAGAGACAGTAGTTTAGGAAAAGGAAATAGAAGTGATTGTATTATTATTGCAAGTATTAATAATAGCACAAAAGAAGTAAAATTAATATCTGTATATAGAGATACTTATGTCAATATAGAAGGACATGGTCTAGATAAAATAACACATGCTTATTCATATGGAGAAGCACCACTTGCTTTAAAAACGTTAAATGAAAATTTTGACTTAAATATTACAGAATTTGCAACAGTAAATTTTGATGCAGTTGCAGAAGCAATTAATGCATTAGGTGGTGTTACAATAAATGTTCAACCAGAAGAAGTACAATACATTAATAATTACATAAATGAAACTTCAAAAGTAACAGGATTATCAACTGAACAAGTAACTTCAGCAGGAACACAAACGTTAGATGGAATTCAAGCAGTTGCATATTCTAGAATTCGCTATACAGAAGGTGGAGACTATAAAAGAGCAGAAAGAATGAGAACAGTAGTAGAAGCAATGGTAGAAAAGTTTAACACAAAAAGTATTGGAGAAATGAATCAAATTATTGATAAAATTTTACCAGAAGTGTATACCAATATTACTTCAAGTGATATATTCTCATTATTACCAAGTATCGCAAGTTTTAAAGTAACAGATAGTATTGGATGGCCATATGAGACTAAAGGAATTACCTTAGATAGATGGTATGGCGTACCAATTACATTAGAAAGTAATGTGACAAAATTACATGAAGAAGCTTTTGGAGAAACAGATTATACACCATCAGATAGAGTAAAAGAAATTAGTAATCAAATTATTCAAAAAACAGGATATACAAATTAGTCATAAAATTTCATGATGTGATTATAAATGAAAATATGGTTAGAGTAAAAAACCTCTAATCATATTTTATGAAAAATAGAAAAATAAGGATGAGAGTGTAAAATAAATATGAAGATACATGTGTTAAGGGGCATATTCATAATATTGTTGCTAGGTACGTTTTTTGTTATATTTAATTTTTCAAGCCAGAATGGAGAAATATCAGGAGGAATTAGTAAAAAAATAACACAAACCATATTAGAAAAATCAAGCAAGTATACTTTATTAGAAGAAAAGCAAAAAAACAAGGTATTTCATAGGATAGAAAGTATTATAAGGAAAATAGCGCATTTTTCTATATATGCAGCAGTTGGTTTTCTTTTAATGGGACTTTTAAGTACATATAAGATAAAAAATAAATGGAAGGTTATAGTAACAGTTGTAGTTGGTGTTTTATATGCAGTGTCAGATGAATTCCATCAAAGCTTTTCTCCTGGGAGAACACCTAAACTGACAGATGTATACATTGATACTTTAGGAGTAGTACTGGGAATGTTACTATTAATGTTAATGCAAAAAATATATTACAAAAATACAAAAATGACAAAAAACGTCACGCAAAAACTCTTTACATAATTAAGATATTGTAGTATAATAGATATGTCAAAAAATAGGGAAAAAGGTATATTATGGGGGAATAAAAGATGGATGTTAGAAATGATATATTATCTTTACAAAATGATAATATAGAAAATTTAGCACTAATACCAAAACAAGTTGATAGAAGTAAACTAATTCTAAAAATAGAGAAAATACTAAAAAGACTTCTAGATATTTTAGGTGGCATTTGTGGCTTATTAGTATTGATACCATTAACAATTGCTATATGGATAGTAAATAAGGCATCAAAAGATAATGGACCAATATTTTACACACATGAAAGAATTGGAAAGGATGGAAAGATATTTAGAATGTATAAATATCGTTCTATGGTAGTAGGTGCAGATGAAAAATTAAAAAAATATTTAGCAGAAAATGAAGAAGCGAGAGAAGAATATAAGAAGTATAAAAAGTTAAAAAATGATCCAAGAATTACAAAGATTGGAAAGATATTAAGAAAAACTAGTTTGGATGAGTTTCCTCAATTTATTAACGTACTTAAAGGGGATATGAGCTTAGTAGGACCACGACCATATTTATTAAGAGAGAAAGAAGAAATTAATGGTTTCTTCAAATACATAACATCTTGTAAGCCAGGTATTACAGGACTATGGCAAACAAGAGGAAGAAGTAATACGACTTTTACAGAGAGACTAACCATGGATATGGAATATTATTATAATCATACATTAAAAACAGATATTAAATTATTATATAAAACAGTAGAAAATGTGATTAAAAAAGAAGGGGCAATATAATGGCTAAAAAAACAATTGTACATATTGCACAATCAGCAGGTGGAGTTGCAGAATATTTATATATGTTTTTAAAGAATTTTAAGGATAAAAACTTTGAAAATATACTAATTGTTTCAGAAGATTATAGAGAGAAATTAGATAAATTTAAACCATATGTAAGCAATATATATATTGTTCCAATGGTAAGAGAAGTAGAGTTAAAAAATGATGTAAAGGCGATATTAAAAGTAAGAAAAATATTAAAGCAAATAAAACCCAATATAGTATATTTGCACAGCAGTAAAGCTGGAGCAATTGGTAGAATTGCTCTAGCTTTAAATTTTAAAACAAAAATACTATACAATGCACATGGCTGGTATTTTAATGCACAAATAAGCAATATCAAAAAGAAGATCTTTGTTGTAATAGAAAAAATTTTAGCGGTAAAGACTAACAAAATTATTAATATTTCTAAGAGCGAGCATGAATCAGCTTTAAAACATAAAATAGCACCTGAGAAGAAAATGTGTGTAATAGAAAATGGAATAGATTTTACAAAGTTTGAAAACAATGATAAATATAGAGAAGAAACACGAAAAAAATATCATGTCAAAAATGATGAAATTGTGATTGGAGTTGTTGGAAGACTGACAGAGCAAAAAGATCCATTAACAATGATAAAAGCATTTGAATTAGTGCATAAAGAAAATAGAAATGTAAGACTAATGTATGTAGGATCAGGAAACTTAGAAGAGGATGTAAAACAATATGCAAAAGAGAAAAATATATTAGATAAGATTATTATTACAGGTTGGGTAGATGATGTGGAACAATATATTCCTGCATTTGACATTGCAGTTCTTCCTTCAAAATGGGAAGGATTTGGATTAGTTCTTATAGAATATATGGCTTGTGATAAACCAATTATTGCGACAAATGTTGGGGGAATAAGTGATATAATAGAAAATTTTAAAAATGGTATATTATGTAGCGTGCAAGATTATAAAACAATAGGTGAAACAATAATAAAATTAATAAAAAATGAAAATTTAAAAAAACAAATAATATATCAAAATAAAGTTTATAGAGAAAAATATAATATACAAAATGTAATAAATAATTATATAAAAATATATAAAGAAGTGTAGTATAAAAAATATAAATGATAGGATAATTTTAGATGGAAAATAGTATAGGAAGAATACAATGGATAGATATTGCCAAAGGAATAGGAATTATATTAGTGATAATAGGACATGTATCTATTAATGCGAATATTAATGATTTTATATATTCATTTCACATGCCATTATTTTTTATAATATCTGGATTTTTATATAAACCAAAAAAGAATTTTGTGAAAAATAAGGTGAGGTCAATCTTAATACCATATTTTGTATTTTCAATTGTAAGCTTTATATATTGGTTTTTTATAGAAAGATTTTTCAGAAATCAAGAAAATCCACCATTGAACTTATTTTTTAATATATTTTTAGCAAGAGGAGGAGATGACAATTATCTTTTTAATGTAGTAATGTGGTTTTTGCCATGTCTTTTGATGACAGAAATATTATTTTACTTTTTGATAAGTAAATGGAATGGTAAATGTTTAAAATATATTATATTGATTAGTTCTATAATTGGATATGTATATCCTAAAATAACTTCTATTAGATTACCGTTTTGTTTAGATATTGTTTTTACATCTATAGTGTTTTATTATTTAGGATATTTACTAAAAAATAAGGTAAAAGAAAAAAAGTTTCTACCTAAACGAAATATATTATATTATGGAATTTTTATAATACTTATTTTTATTGTTGCTGTATTATCAATATTAGAATACGGAGCCAATATGAATAATTTGCGATATAACTATTATTTAATATTTTATGTAACAGCTATACTAGGATTTTATATGGTATATATTATTTCAAATAAAGTAAATATTAGATTTCTAAAATGGATTGGTAATAATTCTTTATATATAATGGTTATGCATGAACCTTTAAAACGAATAGTTATTGCAATATATAGTAAAATTACTGGTGTAAATTCAGATTTTATAAGAGGAAATTTTCTACATATTATATTAGTATCCATGTTAGTTTTGTTATTGACATCAATATTAGTTATAGTTTTTATTTATATGAAAGATAGAATTACAAAAAGTATAAAATTGAAAAAAATCAAGGTTTAAACTAAGCTTTGCATTATTAATAAAAAATATTACTAGATGTAGATAGAAGATAAGAGTAATAGGAGAAGAATATGGAAAATAGTAAGATAAATGTTTTGTGTTATTCAGAAAAATGGAGTAATGGACGGAATAGAATCCTTTATAATGAATATATATAGAAATTTAGATTTAAATAAAATAAATTTTTATATATTGTCTTCTCAAGATATTACACAAATGTATGATGAAGAAATAAAACGTTTAGGAGGAAAAAGAGATATAACTATTGAAGAGATATATAAATCTCCTATAATGCGTACATTAAAAAATTTAACGGTGTTTAATAAAAAAATAAAAGAAAGAAAATATGATGTGATACATTTAAATATATGTCATGGTGTAGCTATGATATATGCATATATGGCTAAGAAAGCAGGAATAAAAAAAGTAATTATACATAGCCATAGTACGGGAATAGGTAAAAAATCTAGAAAAATAAAAAGAATAGCACATATAATATGTAAATATATTTTTGAAAAATATGCTACAGAATACTTAGCTTGTTCTGATAAAGCTGCAGAATGGTTATTTACAAGAAAAAATTTAAAAAATGTAAAAATTATTCCAAATGGAATAAATGTGGAAAAGTTTTTATTTAATAAAGAGTATAGAGAAGAGATAAGAAAAGATTTGAATATATCAAATCAACAATTAATTATTGGAAATGTGGGAAGATTAAGCGAAGAAAAGAACCAAGCATATTTAATAGATATTTTTAAGGAAATATATGAGACAAACAAGGATGCAATATTATTAATTGTTGGTGAGGGAGAACTAAGAAAAGAATTAGAAAAAAAAATACAAGAATTAAATATAAAGAGTAATGTTATATTATATGGAAGAACAAAGCAACCAGAGAAAATTTATTGTGCAATAGATATTTTTGTATTACCATCGTTGTTTGAAGGAAGTCCTGTGTCAGGAATAGAGGCTCAAGCTAGTGGGTTAAATTGTTTTTTCTCAGATACTATAACTAAAACTTCAAATATAACGGGGAAGGTTAACTTTATTTCAATAAAAGATAATCCTAATATTTGGAAAGAAAAAATATTAGATACTAAAGTAGACATTCAAGATAGAAAAAAAGACAATATAATATTAAAAAAAGCAGGATACGATATAAAGGATATAGCTAAAAAAATTATGAATATATATGAAAGTTGATAATAGGAGATAAAATGGAATCATTAGTAAGTATAATTATACCTGTATATAATGCTGAATCAACGATAATTAGGTGTATTGATAGTATAGCAAAGCAAACTTATACTAATATAGAAATTATTGTAATAAATGATGGCTCTAATGATAATACATTAGATTTATTATATGAATATAAAAAAAGGAAAGATAAAATAAAAATAGTAAATATAAATAATTCAGGAGTATCAGTTGCGAGGAATACTGGATTAAAAATTGCTAAAGGTAAGTATATAATCTTTGTAGATTCAGATGATTGTATAAAAGATAATATGGTCGAAAAATTAGTAGAAATGAGAGAAAAATACAATACTTTTATTATATGCAATTATTGTATATTAAAAAAAACAAAAAAGTATGCAACAGATAGTAAAGAATATAATATAGATTATGGCATTAGTTTTCAATCTGATGAAGATTTCTGTAAATTATTTATAGAAATGGATATTTTAAAAGCACCTTGGGGAAAGATTTATGATGCAGATATAATAAGAAAAAATAATCTTATTTTTGAAACAGATATAAGTTTAGGAGAAGACTTGATATTTAATTTGAATTATTTAAAATTCATAGAAAGAATAATTTATTTAAAGGATAAATTATATTGTTATTATGTGGGAAATTCTAATTCATTATCTAAAAAATATTACGATAATATGATTGACATACAAAAGAAGATAGTAGAAAGAATAATACAACACATAGCTCAAATAAAAAATTGTAAACAGATTGATGAAGTTTATAGAAATTGTTTAAAAATGTTAATGAGTGCTGTGACAAATGAACTTCATAAGAAAACAAATATTGTTGACAAATATATACAAGCCAAAAGAAGATTTGCTGATAATATAATTCAAGAATATGCGGATTTTTTGTATGATAAAAATATGATTGAAGAAAAAGTGTTCAATATAATAAAACATAAAAAATTATTGGCATATTTATTAATAAAAAATAAGTTATAAAATTGGAGAAGTTTAATGAAAATAAATATAAAAAACATTTTAATAATTTTAGTCATTATATTAGTGTTAACTTTATCTTTTGGAGTTCTGAATAATCCTAACATATTATTTATTGGAAATATAATAGTATGCATTTTGATTTGCATTAAGGCAAAATTTTCATTGTTTACTTTAAAAAGTTTTTTGATAAATTATGTGTTAATTTCAGTTGCTTTCCAGTATAATACAGGAGAATCATATGGAATACTTGAGTTAGGAATATTTCCCTTACAATATGAAATGATGAATATAATTTCTTTAATCTATAATATAATAATGTTTTTTTACATAAGCAATACAGATATATTAAGCCGAGAAGAAGAAATGCAGAAACATAATGCAAAAGAAAGCAAAGTTTTTTCTACAATATGTGCTTTAATTGCAATTATTTTTTCAATAATTGCATTTCCAAATTTGAATTTTTCATTTGAAAGTTCGACAAGATTCAATTCTTTATTACCAGGGAATGCATGGAATCATGTAGTAGTAATAGCTTTGATTTTTGCAATACCTAATTTTAAAGATAGTAAAATGGTAAAATTCTCATATGTTTTTTGTATTACATGGTTTTTATTACATTCAGAAAGAGTAGATGTGTTAGGATTAGTGATTGCTTTATTAATTATTCTAATGATAAATAGAAAAGATATGGTGAAAAAAATTTTTGCTATAAAGAATTTAAAGTATTATATAATAGGAATAATTGTGGTTTTATTATTGGTTTACATAGGTGAATATAGAGCTGGAAATAAGAATATTGATTTTGAAACAATGTTTAGAAAGGTATTAGTACAAAATACAGCTGCCGATGTTGGATATGTTTATAATTCATCGATATTATATACAGAAAGTCATGGGTTTGAATATGGAAAAACATATTTATTATATCTTATTAAGTTAATACCATTTATATCAACAGATATATATGATGCTTCTATCATTTTACAAAAAGAATATTATACAGCTGGAGGGATTTTAAATTTATCAGAACCATATATGAATTTTGGAATAATTGGGGTAATTATATTTGCAATTGTAGAGCTGACTCTTATAAATTTAATTATAAGAAGAAAAAGAAATTATAATTTCTTTTTATATATTTTCTTATTAGCAACAGTGTTTAGAGTAACTTGGTATGGCTTAATGTACATAGAAAAAGGGGTAGTATATATTATTCCTATAATGTATGTGTTATATATATTGATAGAAAAAAATTTGAAAAGGTTTACGAACAACAACTAAAAGTCGGAAGTAAGAAAAGGAGAAATGTATGAAGGTAGGAATAATAACTATTAATGATAATAATAATTATGGTAATAGATTACAAAATTATGCAGTTCAAGAGTTTATGAAAAAAGAGAAAAACGAATGTTATACTTTAAAAAATATACCTCAATTAAATGGAAAAGAAAAAATATTATTAAAATTTATAAAATATATTATTACAAAAGATAGAAACAAAGAGAAAAATAAAAAGAGAGTAAAAGCTTTTAATGAATTTAATAAGAATATAAATTTTAGCAAACATTATTATATAACTCCATATACTAAGATATACAAGAAATTTGATTACTTTATTACAGGTAGTGATCAAGTTTGGAATCCCAACTTTGGAAGATTAAGGGATGTAGATTTATTAAGTTTTGCAAAACCAGAACAAAGAATAGCGTTTTCAGCAAGTTTTGCAATTAATAAATTACCAGAAGAGAGCAAAAATAAAACCAAAAAAGAATTAGAAAAGTTCAATGCAATTTCTGTTAGAGAAGATAGAGGAAAAGAAATAGTAGAAGAGTTAACAGGAAGAAAAGATGTACAAGTATTAGTGGATCCAACAATGCTATTAACATCTGAAGAATGGGATAAAGTGGCCAAAAAGCCAGAACAATTAAAAACAGATAAATATATATTGAATTATTTCTTAGGAGAATTATCAGAAAAAAGAAGAAAAGACATAGAAAAAATAGCAAAGGAAAATAATTGTGAAATAATAAATATGTTAGATAAAAATAGTCCATTTTATCAAACTGGACCAAGTGAATTTTTATATTTAGAAAAAAATGCATTTTTAATATGTACAGATTCATTTCATTCTTGTGTTTTTGCCATTTTATATAATCGACCATTTATTGTTTTTGACAGAGAGGATTCAAGTGTGAAAATGAATTCAAGACTAGATACTTTATTAAAAAAGTTTGAGTTGCATAATAGATGGTATAAAGGTGAAATTATAGAAGAACAATTAGAAGTAGATTATGAAGAAACACATAGAATATTAGAAGAAGAAAGAAAAAAGGCAAAAAAGTTTTTACAGGAAGTATATGATATATAGGAGGAATAATGGAAAGCAACAGTAGAACTCAAAATTCGGTATTTAATGTAAGTTCAAATCTTATTATATATATGATAAAAACCTTTCTTAATTTTATTGCTAGAACGATTTTTATTAGAGTTTTAGGAGAACTATATCTGGGAGTTAATGGGTTATTAACTAATATTTTATCTATGCTGTCATTAGCAGAAATGGGATTTAGTGTAGCTATAAGTTTCGGTTTATATAAACCATTAGCAGAAAAGGATAATAAACAGATAAGTGCTTTAATGACCTTTTTTAAAAAAGTTTATAATGTTGTAGGAGTAATAATAATAGTAGTAGGAATAGTTCTATATTTTTTCATAGATAAGCTGATTCCAGAATATAAAGATTTAAGTAACATATCAATTATTTATTTTTTATATTTAATAAATACGGCATCTACATATTTTATAGCATATAAGGAAATTTTGATTACAGCGGATCAAAAATATTACAAATTGACCAAAATAAATATAGTATTTACAGTTTTATTATATACTTTACAGATAATAGGGCTAATTATTTTTAAAAATTTTATTGTGTATTTATTAATTCAATTTATTGTTCAAATTTTGCAAAAAATCTGGACTAATAAATTTATAACAAAAGAATATAGTCAAATTGATTATAATAGCAAAGAAGAAATTCAAGAAAAATCTTATCAAAATATAAAGAAAAATGTTAAAGCAAGCTTTTTACACAAAATAGGAGATTATTGTATTAATGGTACAGATAATATAATCATTTCATCATTTATTAATGTAGTAACAGTGGGGATTTATTCAAACTACACAACGATAATAACAATGGTAAATAATATTATAACAATGGCTTATAATAATCTTACAGCTAGTGTTGGAAATCTATTAGTAAAAGAAAAAGAGAAATGTTTAGAAGTTTTTCTGAAGTTAGATTTTCTAGCATATCTGTTATATGGATTTTCAGGAGTTGTAATGTTAGGGGTAATAAATGAGTTTATTACTTTATGGGTAGGAGAAAAATATCTCTTGCAAGATATAACAGTATTGCTGATTTGTTTTAACTTTTTTTTGGCAGGAACAAGACTTGCAAGTAATATTGTAAAAACAGCAGCGGGATTACAAAATGAAGATAAGTATGTTCCAATTATACAATCGGTTGTAAATTTATTCATTTCAATAATTTTAGTAAAAGGAATTGGAATTAATGGGGTGATTATAGGAACGATAATTAGTAGTATTCTTCCATGCTTATATAGACCATATATTATATACAAGAAAGTATTCGAATGTGGACTGAGTCAATATATGTGTAAATACTATTTTAAATATATATTAGTACTTATAATAGACATGATAATAATATATTTTTTAAGTATAAATATAAAATTATCAGGGTTCTTAAAATTGATATTATTAGGAATAATATCAAGTGTAATATTTGTAATTAGTATAGTAATATTTTTTAGAAAATATAAAGAATATAAATATTGGTATCAGATATTAAAAGAAATATTAACGAAGTTAAGAAAAATAATTTTAAAATTAAGTAAAGTAAAAAAATGAGGAGAATAGGACATGCAAATAGGATTAGTTAGCATTATAACACCATGTTTTAATGGAGAAACATTTTTAGAAAGATATTTTAAATCTGTACTTAATCAAACATATAAAAAAATAGAGATTATTTTTATAAATGATGGTTCAACTGATAGAACAGAGCAAATTGCTATGAAGTATAAGGATATATGTGAAAAAAATAAAATTAAATTTATATATATATATCAAAAGAATCAAGGACAAGCTGCTGCAATAAATAAAGGATTAAAAATTTTTAACGGAGAATTTTTGACATGGCCTGATTCGGATGATTTATTATATGAAGATTCTATTGAAAAAAGAGTAGAATTTTTAAATAAAAATAAACAATATGGATTGGTTAGAAACTCGGTAAAAATAATAGATGAGGAAACTAAAAAACAAATTGGAAAATTCAGACTACTGTTTCCAAATAAAAATATATTTGAAGATTTAATTATAGGAAGAAATATTTTTTATTCACCAATTTCATATATGGTAAGAACATCAGAATTTATAAAAACAAATCCAAGTAGAAAAATATTTGAAACTAGATATGGACAAAATTGGCAAATATTATTACCAATTAGTTATTATTCTAAGTGCGGATATATAAAAGAATTCTTGTGTGAATATTATGTAAGAAATAATAGTCATTCAAGAGAAAAGTCAAAGAATTTAGAAGAGGAAATTTATAAGCAGGATAAGCATCAAGAAATACTAGAAAATGTTCTAAGTACAATGAATATTTATAATAAATATAAAAAAATGGTAATACACAAATTTCTTAGATTAAAATTAAAAATAGCATATGATTATAATAATTATGAATATGGAAATAGGTTTTTTAATGAATTAAAAGAAGAAAGAGGAGCTAGAATAAAAGATGTAATTAAGTTTTATGCTATAAAACATTCTAAAATTAGGGAAATTATTAAAATAATAAAAAAATAGAGGGAGGAATCATGAAAGTTTTATTAATAGGTGGAACAGGTATACTAAGTACAGATATAGTAACAGAAGCATTAAATAGAAATTATGAAGTTTATATTATTAATAGAGGGAATAGAAATACAGATATAAATCATAAAGTAAAGATTATTATAGGAGATATTAGAAATGTAGAGCAAATTCAAAAAAAATTAGAAAACTTATATTTTGATGTAGTTATAGATTTTTTATCATTTAATGAGAAACAGCTAAGAAGTACATTAGAAATTTTTAACCATAGATGTACTCAATTTATTTTTATATCCTCAGCTACTGTATATAGAAAGACAGAAAAAGGCGAATTAATAACAGAAAAAACAGAATTAAAAAATGATGAATGGGATTATGCTATGGATAAAATAAGGTGTGAAAAACTTTTAAAAGAAAATTATGAAAAAACAAATCAATGTTATACAATAGTTAGACCTTATGTTACATATAGTAACAGAAGGATTCCATTTGCAATTATACCATCTGAACATTGGACATTAGTTAATAGAATATTATTAGAAAAACCAATTTTACTTTGGGATGGAGGAAAAGCAATTTGTACATTGACACAAACAAAAGATTTTGCAAAAGGAATAGTAGGGTTATTTAAAAATACTAAGGCATATCAGGAAGATTTTCATATTACTACAGATTATACATTAACCTGGAGAGAAGCAATAGAGGATATAGGAAAAGCACTACAAAAAGAGCCGATAATTGCAGATATTCCATCAACTTATATTGCAAAATATATGCCAGAATATAAGGGAGTACTATTTGGGGATAAAGGCTTGAATCGAGTATTTGATAATAGTAAAATAAAATCTGTGGTAGAAGATTTTAAGGCACCTATAAAGTTTGAAGATGGAATAAAAGAGACAATAGAGTATTATGAAAATAATAAAGAAATGCAGACAATTAATTATACATGGGATGCAAGGGTAGATTATTTAATTAATAGATATTATAAATCAATAAATAAAAAAGATTATGATAGAAATAAATTAACGATAAAATCATATAAAAACAGATTAACTATGAGAAATAAAATAAATTATTTTATTGGTAAACATGAATATTTATATAGATTTTTAAAATTTATAAAAAATAAGATAAAGGAAAGATAATAATGTTAGAAATAAAAGATAAAAAAGATTGTACAAGTTGTTTTGCATGCTATAATATATGTCCTAAGAATGCAATTGTCATGAAAGAAGATGAAGAAGGTTTTAAATATCCTAAAATAGACAAAAATAAATGTATAAATTGTGGCCTATGTGAAAAAGTGTGTCCAATAATCAATAGAAAAAGTGAAATAAGAAAAAACTATGAAAGGCCAAAAATAATTGCAGCATGGAGTAAAGATAATAATATAAGATTAGATAGTACATCAGGTGGAGTTTTTTCAGAAATAGCAAAAAAGATATATAATGAGGGTGGATATGTATGTGGTGCTATATATAATAAAGAATGGTTAGTAGAACATTATATATCTAAAGACATAAAAGATTTAGAAAGATTAAGAAGTTCGAAATATCTTCAAAGTGATATGCAAGATAATTTTAGACAAATAAAAAAATTATTGGAAACAAATAATAAGGTATTAATATGTGGAAGTCCATGTCAAATTTCAGGACTATATAATTTTTTAAATAAAGATTATGAAAATTTGTACACACTAGATTTTATATGTAGAGGAATGAATTCACCAAAAATCTTCAAAGGATATATACAGGCATTAGAAAGAAAATATAAATCAGAAGTTATTAATATAAAATTTAAACATAAAATTCATGGTTGGCATAATTTTTCTACCAAAATAGATTTCAAAAATGGAAAAACGTATATTGGTGGAAGATATGAAGATTCATATATGATTGGATATTTAAAATACAATGCATTTATGAGACCATCATGCTATGACTGTAAATTTAAAGAGTTACCAAGGAAATCAGATATAACATTAGCAGATTTTTGGGGAATAGAAAAGATTAATCCTAAATTAGATCAAAATAAAGGAACATCGATGATTTTAATTAATTCTAATAAAGGAGAAAAACTTTTTGAAGCTATAAAAGAAGAATTGAGTTTTGAGGAAATTAAATCAGAGAGAGTTTTTAAAGAAAATGTTTGCATGAAGGAATCTGTAAAAGAGACAGAGGAGAGGAAAAAAGTTTTTGATAATATAGATAAATTTACATATGACCAGCTATCAAAAAAATATTTCCCAGAACCATCTAATTTTAAAAAAATACAGATAAAAATCATGAACAGTAAATTAGTGAACAGTATAAAAAATACTTTAAGACCAATATATAGAAGAATAAAAGGAGATAAAGAATGAAATTATTAGATATTGGATTTATTAATACCATAAAAATGAATAATAAAAATATTACAAGAAAAATAAAAATTTTATGTAAAAGGTATTGTAGATTAGAAATTTTTAAAAATGCAGTTATAGATGTAAAAGGAAAACTAATATTAGGGAATAAAGAAAACTCAAAATCGAAAATGGAAACGAGAATTAGTTTAAATGAAAATGCTGAGTTAAAGGTAAATGGTAATTTCTTAGTAGGGGCTGGTAGCGATATAAGAGTTTTTCAAAATGCAAAATTAGAGATAGAAAGTGGCTATATAAACGGATATTCGCAAATTGTATGTGCCTCAAAAATTAGAATAGGAAAAGATGTTGCTATAGCTAGAGAAGTGGTTATTAGAGACACAGATGCTCACGATATACTATATGAGGGATATAAAAAGGTAAAAGAAGTCAATATAGGAAATCATGTATGGATTGGAGCAAAAGCAATGATAATGAAAGGGGTTACGATAGGAGATGGTGCAATAGTTGCAGCTGGAGCAGTAGTTACAAAAGATGTACCAGAAAAAGCTTTAGTCGCAGGAGTACCAGCCAAAGTGATAAAAACGAATATAGAATGGAAGTAAGTTTTATCTTGTATACTGAATTGTAGAAAAATGAAAAGTGGAAAATTTATATAACATAGTTTGTTTTAAGGTAAGAAATTTTAATATCTTACCTTTTAATTTTTTTTGAATATAGTAACAAGTTTTAATTAGTTTTTTAAAAATAATATTTTTTTAGGGCACATTTAAGGCTTGAGGATTATCTATGGAATTTTTTGGAAAAAGATTGACAATTAAACATGAGGTTGATATAATTACCTAAAAGGTAACAAAACAATTAAAAAAGGAGGGCGGGCTTGGAAATAGAATGGTACAACAATGAGATACGAAAGAAGATATCAAATATAGAGGAACTAAAGAAAATAATAGGAATAGAATTAGCTAAGATGGTTAAATTAAGATGTAATCAAATTGAAGCGACAGAAAATTTCCAAGAATTTATGAAAAATGGATTTGGAAAACCACATCCCTTAAAAGGCAATATGAAAAAAAATTTTGGTATAGGATTAACAGGAAACTATAGACTAGTAGTAATTCCAAATGGTAATAAGAAACTAATTATGAGAGGAGTGATGGATTATCATGGGGACAAATATAACTGGCTTATCCCTTGATTTCATTATACATCCAGGGATAAGTATAAAAGAAAAATTAGAAGAACATAATATGAAACAAGAGGAACTAGCGGAAAGAACAGGTTTTTCTGCTAAACATATTAGCGAAGTAATAAATGGAAAAAAAGGAATTTCGGCTAAGTTGGCTAAGGCCTTAGAATATGTTTTTGGAGTTAAATCTACATTTTGGTTAAACTTGCAAGCAATATATGATAAAGAAATTATAGAATATGAAGAAAAAAATAATATAGACCAAAAAGAACTAGAAGTAGTAAAAAGAATTGAGCCAATTTTAAAATATGCTATTTTATTGGATTTAATCGACCAATATAATAATTTAACAGAAGAAGTTATTGTAGCAAGAAACCTTTGTAAAACAAATAATTTATTAAATATAGAAAAATTGCTTATTACTAAAATAGCATATCGAACTTATAAAAATATGAATGTGGATGAATATGTTTTATATGCATGGCAAAGAGTATGTGAATTAATAACTGAAAAGGAAGATATCCAAAATAAATACGATAAAGAGAAATTAGTTGATAATTTAGATAAGATAAAGAATTTAATGTTTGAAAAACAAACGAGTCAAATGATAAAAAAATTAAAGAGAATATTAGAAGAATGTGGTATTATATTTGAATTAGTAAAGGACTTTGAAGGAGCACCTGTTCAGGGATTTATAAAAAATAAAGATGATAGAATAATATTATGTATGACAACGAAACAGTCATACGCAGATGTATTTTGGTTTACCCTATTTCATGAAATAGGACATATATTGAATGATGATATTAGAGAGAGTAAAATCGACTATTATATTGAAAATACGAAATATGAACATAAAGCAAATAATTTCGCGAAAAACTTTTTAATAAATAAAGATAAATATAAGGAATATATTAAAGAAGGAGATTTTTCTAGAGAAAGTATAAAAAAATTTAGTTCAGAAAATAAAATAAAAGAATTTATATTATTAGGAAGATTACAAAAAGACCAAATTATAAAACATAATAAGTATAAAGATTTAAAAGTAAAATATTATTGGAACCATTAAGCAAATGATAGGTAAGAAAAATAAGAGAATAGTAAAATATTATATGGATTAATTTTGCAAATATGTCAAAAAAGCAAGCTATAATAGCAGACGAAAATCAGAAATACGTAAATAAAAATACTGACAAAAAGTGGCATCAAGATATAAAATGGTAAAAAACAATCATATAGCATATTTTAAAGATAAGATACTAAACATCTTATCTTTTTTTGTCTAAAATGTTGCAAAAAAACATATAAAATTGTATACTAATAAAGTATGAGTTCAAAAGAAAAATAATGAAATATAAGAGGAGGAAATATGGAAGAAATTGATTTAAAAGAACTTTTTCAAATATTCTGGAATAAAAAAGTTCAAATTATATTAATCATATTAATATTTATGGTAATAGGGATTATCTATTCTATAGGATTTATAACACCAATGTATAGTGCATCAACAACACTGGTATTAGCAGGAACATCAAGTAATACAGACCAAAATCAAACAGCAGAAACAATTACGACAGCAGACTTAACCATTAACTCAAAATTGGTATCAACATATAGTGTATTGGTAAAAAGTGAAAACATATTAGGACAAGTGATTTCAAACTTAGGAATTAATGTCAATGAAGAGGACTTGAGAAAACATGTACAGGTTACATCAGTAGAAGATACAGAATTAATAGAAATAACGGTTTCTAATGAAAATGCAGAATATGCAGCAAAAATTGCAAATGAAATTGCAAATGTATTTAAAGAAAAAATAGCAGGTGAAGTCTATAATATAAACAATGTGTATATTTGGGATGAAGCTAAAGTAGCAACATCACCTTCCAATATAAACCACCTAAAAAATATTGTTATCTTTGCATTTATGGGAGCAGTTGTTGCAGTTATGTATGTATTAATTGTTAATATGCTAGATACAACAGTAAAAACACAAGATGAGATAGAGAAGAATATAAAAATACCAGTACTAGCATCTATTCCTATGTATGACATGGGAATGGAAAAATTGAATAGAAAAGGAAGAGGAGGTAAAAGATAATGAAAAAAGAATTGATTGCACATAGAGATCCGAAATCTCCTGTTTCAGAAGTTTTTAGAACATTAAGAACGAATATTCAATTTATGAATACCAATAATAAATTAAAAACATTACTAATAACTTCTACATTACCAGATGAAGGAAAAAGTTGGGTAACAGCCAATTTAGCAGTTACATTTGCACAAGCAGGAAAAAAAGTTATTTTGGTAGATGCAGATATGAGAAAGGGAAGACAATATACAATTTTTGAAGTTTCTCCAAGACCAGGACTTTCTAATTACTTATCTGGATTTGATAGTAACACAGGAGAGGAAATATCAGATGATTTAGCAGATTATATACAAGACACACAAGTACCAAATCTATATATTATTCCAGCAGGAAATATTCCACCAAATCCATCAGAACTGTTAATTTCACCTAAAATGGTAAATTTATTAGACAGATTAAAAGAATTATGTGACATTGTAATTGTCGATGGAACGCCTTGTGAATTGGTAACAGATGCAATTATTCTTTCAAGAATTGTAGATTCGACAGTTATTGTTACAGCACATAAACAAACTAAAAAAGATGATTTACAAAAAATAGTTACAAATATTCAAAATGTTGGAGGAAAAATTGCAGGAGTTGTATTAAATAAAATACCTGTATCTGTTAAAAAATATGAACAATCATATTATTATGGATCAACAGTTATGTCTGCTCCAAGACCAAGAAATACTAGACCAGGGGCTAATAGTAGACCAGTAAATAGAACAATGCTTACTCCACAAAACAAAAGAGAAGATTTAAAAAGAAGAGTAAGACCAGAAAATTCACAAGCAAATAGAGTTCAACAAGGAAGAAAGCCAAGAACAAATGAAGACGAAAAACCAAAAGCATTACAAAATAAGATTAAGTTAGAAAATTCTGAAGAAGTATCTGCTGAAAAAACAACAGATATATTAAATCAAATAAATGCTTATTTAGATAAAGAAAAAAAGAATTTAAATAAATAAAAAATACTACCCCCTCTAGTTTATAAACTTAAAGGGGGATTTTCATAGTTGATAAATTACTATGACAAAAATCGTCAAATTCAAACAAAATGTTAAATAAATGTTGAAAAATTTATCACTTAAATGTATACTAATAGAGATGCTAAATAATATACAAAAAGGAGCAAAAGAAAAATGATAGACTTTCATTCACATATATTACCCAATATTGATGATGGTTCAAGAAGTATAGAAGAAACATTTAATCTAATTAAAGAGGCAGAAAAAGCAGGATTTGAAGGCATTATATCAACATCACACTATATAGAAAATTACTATGAAACAGATGTACCAGAAAGAGAAGTATGGGTAAAAGCCATATTAGAAAACTTAAAAGCAAAAAACATTCAAACAAATTTATATTTAGGAAATGAAATATATTTTACAAATAATATTATCCAATTATTAGAAAAAAGAAAAGCATCTACAATTAATGATACAAGTTATGTGTTATTTGAATTACCATTAAATGCAGAACCAATGAATTTATATGATGTTGTTTATGATATGTTACAATACAAATTAGTTCCTATACTAGCACATCCAGAAAGATATAGTTTTGTACAAAAAGAACCAGAGTTGATACATGATTTAATTGAAAAAGGAGTGTTAATGCAAGCAAATTATGGAAGTATTATAGGACAATATGGAGAAAAGGCACAAATGATTGTTAGAAAATTCTTTGAAAATAATATGATACATTTTCTAGGTTCAGATGTACATAGGCAAAATACAATTTATCCTAAAATACCACAAATTTTGGATGAAATCGCAGATATCATTGGAGAAGAAAAATTAGAAGAATTAACAACTACAAATCCTAAATTAGTATTAAATAATAAAAAAATAGAAATAGAAGAACCATTTGATTTTAAATTAACATTAAAAGAGAAATTCATTATGAATTTTAAAAAATAAAACTATAGGTATTAGCATGACACAAAAAATTGAATAATATAAAAGAAATGAAGCCATATCACATAAACTAATTTACAAAAGATATTAATTGAATATTCAAATAGGAAAATAAAATTAAAAAAATTGATTTTGTGGAAAGGAAGTTCATTATGAGAAAGTATTTTGGAACAGATGGCATTAGAAGGATTGCCAATACAGAATTAACACCAGAATTGGTATACAAAGTTGCAAAGGCAGGTGCATATGTATTGTCTAAACATACAGACCATGCACCAACTATTTTAATTGGTAGAGATACTCGTTTATCAGGAACGTTAATTGAAAGTGCTATGACAGCTGGGTTTTTGAGTTTTGGAGCAAAAGTAAAATTATTAGGGGTGATTCCAACACCAGCAGTTGCCTATTTAACAAGAAAGTTAAAAGCAGATGCGAGTGTTGTGATATCTGCATCACATAATACATTTGAATTTAATGGAATTAAATTCTTTAGTAATAAAGGGATGAAAATACCAGATGCTTTAGAAGAAGAAATAGAAGAAGTTATGGAATCAGGAAAATTAGAAGAGTTAACAGCTAAAAACGAAAAAATTGGTGTGGCAGAATATTGTTTTGATTTAATGAATGAATACATATATTTTTTTAGAAAACATTTTGATGATACAATTGAAAAACATCTAAGAGACGATTTTATTGTAGGAATTGACACAGCAAATGGTGCTACATCAGTTGTTGCAGAAAAAGTATTTAAAGAATTAGGAATTCGTTATAAAATTATTAATCATACACCAGATGGAATTAATATTAATGAAAATTGTGGTTCTACACATTTAAATAATTTAAAGAAATTTGTTGTAGAAAATAAATTAAGTTTGGGAATTGCCTATGATGGTGATGGAGATAGATGTTTAGCTGTTGATGAAACAGGAGAAGAAATTGATGGTGATAAATTATTAGCTATCATATCTTCAAGTTTAAGAAAAAAAGGCACATTAAAAAAAGACACCATTGTAGCGACAATTATGAGCAATTTAGGACTAAACAAATATGCTGAAAATAATAAATTGCAACTAATACAAACCAAAGTAGGAGATAGATATGTACTAGAAGAAATGCTAAAAGAAGGATATAACCTAGGAGGAGAACAATCAGGGCATGTTATTTTGCTAGATTATAACCCAACAGGAGATGGTATTTTAACTTCTTTAATGTTAATTCAAAGTATATTAGAAGAAAATCAAAAAGCATCAGAATTAGCAAGTATGATTAAATTATATCCACAAGTATTAATTAATGCGAAAGTAAATGCAGAGAAAAAATATGACTATGAAAAAGACGAAGATATCAAAAATGCAATCGAAGATGTAGAAAAAGAATTTGCTGGAAATGGAAGAGTGGTGATTAGACCATCAGGAACAGAACCATTGGTTAGAGTAATGATTGAAGGAGAGAATCAAGAATATATAACCAAAAGAGCAGAAGAAATTGCGACACTAATAGAGAAAAAACTAAAATAAATAACTGAGTGATAAGATGGATTGATTAATTAAATAGAATAAACAGAAAATAAAAAGATATATTGCTTCAAAAATTGACAATATATCTTTTTTGGTATGTAGAAAAAATTATATATTTTTTCACAAGCTCATAGGTGCAGTAAAATAAATATCTATAATAGGATGTGAATTAAGAAAATAACATATTTTCTAAAATTTGAATCGCGTTACTTGCGGCACCTTTTCTTAGATTATCTGCAACTACCCATAAATTAATCCCATATTTTACACTACTATCTCTTCGAATTCTACCTACGAAAATTTCATCATAACCATCTGCTTTAGTAGCAATTGGATAATAATCCTTTTCTATATCATCAACAACAATGATACCAGGATAATTTTGTAATAATTGTTTGACATCATATAAATCAAAATCATTTTCAAATTCTATATTGATAGATTCACTATGACAGTTTAAAACAGGCACACGGACTGTTGTAGCAGTTATTGGTAAATCAGGTCTATTTAGAATTTTTCTTGTTTCGTTTATCATTTTATGTTCCTCTTTAGTATAACCATCTTCCATAAAAACATCAATATGTGGTAAACAGTTATTAAAAATAGGGTAAGGGAATTTTTTAGGAGCAAACCCATTAATTCCATTTTCTAAATCTTCAATCCCTTCTCTTCCAGCACCTGAAACTGCTTGATAAGTAGAATAAACAATTCTCTTTATGTGATAGGTATCATCTAAAGGTTTTAAAGGAACCACTGCTTGAATAGTAGAGCAATTTGGGTTGGCGATAATTCCCTTATTTTTAAATGCTTCTTGCATATTTACTTCAGGAACTACTAAAGGTACTTCTTTATCCATCCTATATACACTACTATTATCAATGCATACACAATCATGTTCTACTGCTAAAGGAATATATTTTTTAGAAGTACTACCTCCAGCACAAAAAATAGCATAATCAAAAGACTTGTTAAAAGAATTTTCTGTTAATTCTTGAAGAATATAATTGGTTTCTAAAAATTCAATCTTTTTTCCAGCAGATTTTTTAGAACAAAATAAAGTATATTCAACATTTGGAAATCTTTTTTCTTCTAAAACCTTTAAAACAGTTCTTCCAACAATACCACTTGCACCAACAATAGCTACTTTGAATCTATTTCTCATATTAAATCCTCCCATAAAAGTATATGTGTTATTTATAAAAAAATAATATAATTGTATCAATTTTTTGTAGTATACTTTCATAAAAAAATTTTATCATAAAAAAGAAATTAGTGCAATGAATGATATTCTATTATATAATCAAGCATTTAAGTAAATTAGTTATAATGAGACAATCACTAGAAGGATGAAGCAAAATATATATAAGATTTGCTTGAACAATTAAAATAATAAGACAATATAATATAGTAAACATATTATGGAGGTGCTATATGTAAATGAAAGTAAGAACAGTAAATGAATTAGAAATAGGGGAAATAGGAGTTGTTACTAAAATTATAGGAGAAGAAACGATAAAAAGAAGATTATTAGATTTGGGGCTAATAGAAGGAACAGGCATAAAACCAGTTTTGATAAGTCCATCAGGAGATCCTAGAGCATTTGAATTTCGAGGAAGTTTAATTGCTATTCGAAAAGAAGATGCTAAAAATATAATGATAAAAGTATAAAATATAAATGTATACACATAGAAAAGTATAAAAAATCTAGTCACAAAATAATAGGTATTTATATAAAATACAATAGATAACCAAAGAAAATAAAGGAGGAATTTATGAATAAAATAGAAACGTTATCTATTAAGCAGAAAAAAGCAAAGCGAAAAAGTGTCTATACAATTGCATTAGCAGGAAACCCCAATGTTGGAAAATCAACAATATTTAATAATCTAACAGGAATGAATCAACATACTGGTAACTGGACAGGAAAAACAGTTGC
>CALWZV010000023.1 GCA_944386115.1 uncultured Clostridia bacterium | reverse complement strand
AGACGTGGAAGACCAGTAACAGGTGCTGGAAATAGACCTTTAAAATCATTATCAGATTTATTAAAAGGAAAACAAGGAAGATTTAGACAAAACTTACTTGGAAAAAGAGTTGACTATTCAGGACGTTCAGTTATTGTAGTAGGACCAGAATTAAAAATCTATCAATGTGGTTTACCAAAAGAAATGGCAGTTGAATTATTTAAACCATTTGTAATGAAAGAACTTGTTGGAAGAGGAATAGCACATAACATAAAGAGTGCAAAAAGAATGGTAGAAAGATTAAAACCAGAAGTTTGGGACATATTAGAAGAAGTAATACACGACCATCCTGTTATGTTAAACCGTGCACCAACATTACATAGACTTGGAATACAAGCATTTGAGCCTGTTTTAGTAGAAGGAAGAGCAATAAAATTGCATCCATTAGTATGTACAGCATTTAATGCAGACTTTGATGGTGACCAAATGGCAGTACATGTTCCACTATCTCCAGAAGCACAAGCAGAAGCAAGATTTTTAATGTTATCTGTAAACAACCTTTTAAAACCACAAGATGGAAAACCAGTAACAGTTCCAACACAAGATATGATACTTGGAAGCTATTATTTAACAATGCAAATTGATGGTGAAAAAGGTGAAGGAAAATATTTTAAAGATATGGAAGAAGCACTTCTTGCATATGAAAATAAAGATATAGAATTACATGCTAAAATAAAAGTAAGAATAACAAAAGAAATAAATGGTGAGAAAAAATCAAAAGCAATAGAAACAACTGTTGGAAGAATTATATATAATGAAGGAATACCACAAGACTTAGGATTTGTAGATAGAAGCAAAGAAGAGAACTTATTTGATCTAGAAATAGACTTCCCAGTAATTAAGAAAAACTTAGGTAAAATAGTAGCTAAATGTGTAAATGTACACGGATTAAGCAAAACAGCGGAAGTTTTAGACTATATAAAAGCATTAGGATTTAAATACTCAACAAAAGGTGCAGTTACAGTCAGTGTTTCTGATGTTGCAGTACCAGAAGCTAAAAAAGAAATTTTAGCAAAAGCAGAAAAAGAAGTAGAAGAAGTATTAAAACAATTTAAAAGAGGTCTTATTACTGAAGAAGAAAGATATTTAGCAACAATAAAAATTTGGGAAAAAGTAACAAATGATGTTACAGAAGCAATGAAAGCAAACTTTGATGATTTAAACCCAATATATATGATGGCACAATCTGGAGCAAGACGGAAACATGAACCAGGTAAGACAAATTGCAGGTATGAGAGGACTTATGGCAAATACATCTGGTAAAACAGTAGAAATACCTATAAAATCATGCTTCAGAGAAGGACTAGATGTACTAGAATACTTTATTTCATCACATGGTGCAAGAAAAGGTTTAGCAGACACAGCATTAAGAACAGCAGACTCTGGATATTTAACAAGAAGATTAGTAGATGTAAGCCAAGACATAATTGTAAGAGAAGATGATTGTGGAACTACTAAGGGAATAATAATAGAAGCAATAAAAGATGGAAACCAAGTAATTGAAAAACTAGAAGAAAGACTAGAAGGAAGATATGTTTTAAAACCAATTATAGATCCAGAAACAAATGAAATAATAGTAGATGAAAACACACTTATAACAGAAAAAATCGCAGAAAGAATTGTAAAAGCAGGATATGAAAAAGTTGAAGTTCGTTCAGTATTAGAATGTAGAACAAAACATGGTGTATGTAGCAAATGCTATGGAATGGGTCTTGCAACAAGAGAGAAAGTAAATATAGGAGAAGCAGTAGGAATAATTGCTGCACAATCAATAGGAGAGCCAGGAACACAGCTTACAATGAGAACATTCCACACAGGAGGTGTTGCAGGGCGGAGATATAACACAAGGTCTTCCTAGAGTTGAAGAATTATTTGAAGCAAGAAAACCAAAAGGACTAGCAACAATAACTGAAATAGCAGGAAAAGTTTCAATAAGAGATGAAAAGAAAAGAAAAGAAGTAACAGTAACAAGTAATGACAACAGCAAAACATATTTAATACCATTTGGATCAAAACTAAGAGTTAAAGATGGAGACGAAGTAGAAGCAGGAGAACCATTAACAGAAGGTTCAATAAACCCAAATGATATATTAACAATTAATGGACCAGATGGAGTTTATAAATATTTAGTAGCAGAAGTACAAAAAGTTTATAGAAACCAAGGTGTTGATATAAATGATAAACACGTTGAAGTAATTGGAAGACAGATGCTAAAAAGAGTTAGAGTTGAAGATGGTGGAGACACTAAAATGTTTACAGGTTCATTGGTAGATATGCAAGAATTTGAAGAAGAAAATAAAAGAGTAGAACAAGAAAACTTAAGACCAGCTGAAGGAAAAAGAGTATTACTAGGAATAACAAAAGCATCTTTAGCAACAGAAAGCTTTTTATCAGCTGCATCATTCCAAGAAACTACAAGAGTTTTAACAGAAGCTGCAATAAAAGGAAAAGTAGATGAATTACTTGGACTTAAAGAAAACGTTATAATCGGAAAATTAATACCAGCAGGAACAGGAATGAATGTATATAAGAACACACATATAAGCACAGAAAATGATGAAACAGAAGATGCCGTAAGCAATCAAGAAAATCAATAAAACAAAATTAAATATATCTATTTAACAAAGTTAGCAAATTATGGTTACACCATGGATTTAAAGCTATTGTTTAAATAGATATATTTTTTTATTTAAATGTAAAAAAAATGTAAAATAATCTTGAAATATTGTGTTCCGTATTGAATTACAAGATATATATAAATTATATATCTTGACTATTATATTGTAAATTGTAAAATAAGATACATATAAGTATAACTATTTAATGAAAGGGGATTCATTAATATGAAAAATAAAAAAGGTATAACTCTAGTAAGCCTTGTAATAGCAATTGCAATAATGATAATAATAGTTACAATAGTAGTGGTTAGTAGAAAAGATACAGATGAAACCATAAACTTAAGTAATTTAAGTGCAGATATAGATCAATTAAGCGAAAAAATTCAAATGTATTATCTAAAACATGGAACATTGCCAATAAAAGGAGAGGTTATAACATCACCAGAAATTGGTGAAACAAACCCAAATGATGGAGAAAACTATTATGAAATAGATATATCTAAATTGGATAATGTAACATTAAAAAGACCTGATGAAAAATATATAATAAATGAGCAAAGTCATCAGATTTACACTGAAAATCCAGTTATAGTAGATGATATTGAATTCTATACAATTTTAGATAATTCAACAGGAATTCAACAAAACAAGCAAGCACCTGGAATAAATATAGGGGAGCCAAGTAAAGCATATGCAAAACAAGGAGAGGTTGTTTCATATGTTATAACAACAGATGAACCTGTTACATTAGATAGTAGTAAAATAAGTTTAAGTGGAGAAGGAATTGAAGGAAGTACAATATCAGCAACAGGAAGCGGAACAAGCTTTTTAGTAGAAGTTACAATAGGTACTGGAAGTGGTAACATTATTTTAGAATTAGGAGAAGGTACTTTTGTAAAAGAATCTGGGGAATTAAATGAAAGTGCAAATAAAAGCGGATTAGTAGCAGATAATACACCACCAGTAGGATTTGAAATAACAGTAGTAGTTTCAGAAGATTTAGGAAGTGCAACTATTAAAGGAAGTACAACAGATTTGCATAGTGGAATCGCGGGATACCAAATTAGTAGTGATAATGGAACAACATGGTCAGAAATTACTAATGAAACAACATATACATATAATGATTTAAATGGCAACTATTATTTCAAAATGAAAGCAATAGATAATGTTGGACTAGAAACAGAGAGTAATACAGTAACTGCAAGTGGTGGATGCACTCATACATTTACAGCTTGGACTGAAACAAACTCAAGTACACATTCAAGAACATGTACAAAATGTGGAGAAGTAGAAACTGGAAATCATTCTTTTGGGGGATGGACTACAGTAACAGCAGCCTCATGTACATCTGGGGGAAGTCAACGTAGAAGTTGTACAGCATGTGGACGTACAGAAACACAAGCAGTTGGTGCATTAGGGCATAGTTATACTGCAAAAACAGTTTCAGCAACATGTACTTCAGGAGGATATACAAGGTACACATGTTCAAGATGTGGTCATTATTATGATACAAATAAAACATCACTTTTAGGACACACTTATATAAATGGCAAATGTATTAGATGTGGTAGATCTAGTGGAAGTTCAAGTGGAGGAGGTTCAGGTTCAAGCCAAACAATATGCGAACAACGTGGATATCATTCAAACTCTACATATACATATGTAAATTCTAGTCAACATAGAGGAAAGTGTGGAGTTTCAGGTTGCGGATACACATGGTATGAATCTCATAACATGGTACAACAACAAGGAAATAGAGTAAGAATATGTTCAAAATGTGGATATGAAAAAACATATTAATAAATATATATAAACATACCCAAAACATTATTGCAATAATGTTTTGGGTAGTACTTCTTAATAATAGAAAATTAGATAAATACTAAAAGTACTTAAAAACATGCAAATAATGCACATTTTTACATAATTAGTTGAAAAAAAGATAAAAATGTAATATAATTGTAATATAGGTTTATTGCAAGTACATTATATTACTTCCGCAAGAGAATATAAGACAGTAAAAAAACATCATAAATATATATGTATTGACAAATAAATATAAAATAATAAAATATAAAATAATAGAATATAAAATAATAGAATATAAAATAAAAGGAAGGACTTGAAATGAAAAATAAAAAAATACTGTTTTCAATTTTAATAATATTATTATCAATACTAATGTTTATGCCAATATCAAATGCTGCACCAACTAATAGTCATGTAATTGGAATAAGAAGAGCATTTGAATCTGGAGATAGTTACAAATCTAAAGGCAAAATGGTATGGGAATTGGTAGAATATTTGAATCCTGAATATGAAGGAGATGTACCAAAACCTGGAACTGGAACTGCAAGTTTTGATAAAGCAATTTACTGTTTAAAAGCTGGAATTGGTTTTGGAAACAGCCATGATAATATAGAAGAAACAGAAAATGCAAGAATAGAATATTCTATTTCTGAAATATTAGCACCTAAAATTGTTTCAACAGTAAATGCAATGAGCAATAAACAAACATTAAACTTGGAAAACAAAAGCAGTTTAATATTAGGTTCAAGCCTTACAGACAATAATATAAATGAAATTTTATGGATAGCAGATAATATGTATTTGCCAAAACATCTCCCAGAAGAAGATAGAAAACTAATGAGAGATAATTTGTTAGCAAATGCATTTGCAGAAGAAATAGCAGATCCTTCAAACCATGATATAAATGGTGTAGAAGATATAGTATTAACAGATGATGAAATAGAAGTTGTACAACAATTAGCAATATGGTATTTTACAAATAATGATGAAGAAGAATATAATTCAGCTACATTACCAGCATTACAAAAATCAATTAATGGAGGAGAATATACTGCAATAGATATTACACATCAAAAAGATGCTTCAATATTATATGATTATTTGATAACAGAAGCTAGAAATCAAGCAATGATTTATAGTAAAAATGGAAATGAACCTACAATAGATATAACAGGAGATACAGCCCAAACAGTAAAAGTAAATGGAAAAGTTTTAGCAGGACCATTTGAATACAATATTACTATGCCAGAAAGAATTATAGATACAAGAATAATAGTAGAAAAAAAATCAAAAACAGATAGTAATTTAGTTGAAACAGTTGATTATAAAATATATAAAGAAGATAAAACAACAGAAGTTCAAAACATTGAAGAAATAATAGGAGAAAAATTCTATATAGAATTACAACAAGATGATATTGAAAAAGTAAAAGTAAAAATAGAAGCAGACTATTTTAAAACAACAGTAACAGAATGGAACTCAAGTAATCCCGGAGAACAACCAATAATAATACCAGAAAAAGAAAAAGTAACAATTTCTGATGAAATTGAATTAGATGTACTAAAAAATTTCGACTTAGCATTAAGAAAATTCATAACAGGTGTAAATGATGAAGAAATAACAAACAGAGAACCAGTATTTAGCATAGATGAAAATGGAGAGAAAATATATACACACACAAAAGCACCAGTTGAAGTAAAAAATGGAGATACAGTTATATATACAATAAGAGTATATAATGAAGGAGAATATGCAGGATATGCCCAAGAAATAAAAGACTATATACCAGCGGGGTTAGAATACATACCAGATAATCAAATAAATATAGATTATAAATGGGTATTATCACAAGATGGTACATATGTAACAACAGATTATTTATCAAATGCAGACACGAATAATTTACTAAAACCATTTGATGAAGATACAATGCAAGAACCAGATTACAAAGATGTAAAAATTGCATTAAGAGTAATAGAACCAAATACATCAACAAATGTATTGAAAAATATAGCAGAAATATCAGAAGACAAAGATGAAAATGGTGAAGATATAGATGATATAGACTCAACACCAGATAATGTAGATAAAGATAATTATCCAGATAATGATAATGTAGAAGATGATGATGACTTTGAAAAAGTAGTATTGGAATATTTCGACTTAGCATTAAGAAAATTCATAACAGGTGTAAATGATGTTGAAATAACAAACAGAGTACCAGTATTTAGCATAGATGAAAATGGAGAAAAAACATATACACATACAAAAGAGCCAGTAGGTATAAGAAATGGAGATATAGTTATATATACAATAAGGGTATATAATGAAGGACCAATAGCAGGATATGCCCAAGAAATAAAAGATTATATACCAGAAGGATTAGAATATATAATTGATAATCCAATAAACATAGAATATAGATGGCGTTTATCAGATGATACAACATATATAACAACAGACTATTTATCAAATAGAGATGAAAACAATTTATTAGAAGCATTTGATGAAGACACAATGCAAGAGCCAGATTACAAAGATGTAAAAGTAGCATTTAGAGTAATAGAGCCAAATACATCTAAAGAAGTATTAAAAAATATAGCAGAAATATCAGAAGACAAAGATGAAAATGGAAATGATGTAGAAGATATAGATTCAACACCAGATAATGTAGATAAAGATAATTATCCAGACAATGACAATGTAGAAGATGATGATGACTTTGAAAAATTAATATTAGAAGTATTTGACTTAGCATTAAGAAAATTCATAAACACAGTAACATGTATTTCAGATGATGGTGAAAATACTACAACATTATATAATAGAGAACCAAGTATAACTCTTGAAAATGATGAAATAAAATATGACCATCCAAAAGATCCAGTAAAAGTACATAATACAGATTTAGTACAATATACATTAAGAATATATAATGAGGGAACAATTCCTGGATATGCAAAAGAAATAATAGACTATATACCAGAAGGACTAGAGTTTGTTCCAAATGACCCAATAAATGAAGAATATGGATGGAGAATGTACAAAATAGAAAATGGTGAAGAAATTGAAATAACTGATGATTCAGAAGCAAAAGACGCAACTATAATTAGAACTAACTATTTATCAAAAGAAGAATCAGAAGTAAGAGGAGAAGACAATTTATTAAAACCATTTGACATAACAGCAGAAATAAGTGATTCAAATCCAGATTATAGAGAAGTAAAAGTAGTATTAAGAGTGGTAGAACCAAATACATCAACAAGAATATTAAAGAATATAGCAGAAATAGCAGAAGATGAAAATGAAAATGGTGAAGAAATAGATGATATAGATTCAACACCAGATAATGTAGACAAAGATAATTACCCAGAAAACGACAATGTAGAAGATGATGATGACTTTGAAAAAGTACAATTAGAATATTTTGATTTAGCATTAAGAAAATTTATAACAGGTGTAAATGATGAAGAAGTTGACTCAAGAATACCAGAAGTAAAATATGAAGATGAAGAGCTAAAATATGAACACACAAAAGAACCTGTAGTAGTTACAAATAATGACTTAGTTACATATACAATAAGAGTATATAATGAAGGAACAAAACCTGGATATGCAAAAGAAATAACAGACAATATACCAGAAGGACTAGAATTTGTTCCAGACAATGAAACAAATATAAATTATAGATGGCAACTTTCAGAAGATGGAACAAAAATTACAACAGACTATTTATCAAGAGAACAAAACATAGATAACTTAATAAAACCATTTGATAAAGATTCTGAAATAGTACAAGAAGGAGAAAACAAAAATCCTGACTACAAAGAAGTAAAAGTTGTATTTAGAGTAACTGAAGAAAACTTACCAACAGATAGAATAATAATAAATATAGCAGAAATTTCAGATGATGAAGATGTAAATGGAGAAGAAGTAGATGATATAGATTCTGAACCAGGAAATGATGACCCAGATGAAGATGATATAGATATAGAAAAAGTAAGAGTAAAATACTTTGACTTAAGTTTACTAAAATATGTAAGCAGAGTAATAATAACAGAAGACGGACAAACAACAGAAAGAGATACAGGATATAATGGATTAGAAGATCCAGAACCATTAGTAAAAGTAGAAATAGACAGAAAGAAATTACAAAGTACAATAGTTAAATTTGTATATACTATAAAAATAACAAACGAAGGTGAAATTCCAGGATATGCGACAGAAATAAGAGATGATATTCCATCAGGATTAGAATTTGTACAAGAAGATAACCCAGAATGGACATTAGAAGAAGATAATACAATAACAACAAGAAGCTTAGAAAATACATTATTAAATCCTGGTGAAAGTGCAACAGTACAAGTAACATTTAGATGGATAAATAATGAAAATAACATGGGAGTTAAAGTAAACACTGCAGAAATAAGTGAAGATTATAATGAGGATGGAGCAGATGATATAGATTCAACTCCTGATAATAAAGAACCTGAAGAAGATGATATAGATGAAGCACAAGTAATATTATCAATAAAAACAGGTACTGGAAGAACATATTTTATACTAATAGGAACAATACTTATAACACTTGCAACAGGAATTATATTAATTAAAAAGTTTGTATTATAAACTAAATAAGGCTGACCTTAAAGAAATTTAAGGCAGCCTTGAGAGGATTAAAAAAGGAGGAAGAAAAATGCAAAAATTTCCAAACCAAACAAAAATATTAAATAAAACACTAGCAGTATTTTTGGTAATTGTATTAACTGGTGTTAATATAATATTTTTGGGTGCAAACTTTACCAAAAGTATGATAAGTTATGCATCAGGTGGAGAACTTGAAATGCAAGGAACATCTACTAATCATAAAAATGTAGAGTTTGATAGTTATTTTCTTAAAGATGATAAGAAAATACATTCAAAAGAATTAGATATAAACTCTCAAAGCGAAATATATTTAAGTGTAAAAGTAAATAATGAGGGATATCTAAAAAATGCAAAAGTAAAATTTGCAGGAATAGAAGAAAATGAAGAATTAAATTATGAAATATCAGAAGCTGTAAATGAGTTAGAATTAGTAGAAAGTCTAGACATAGATAATAAAATCCTATATTTAAGACAAATAGATGCAGGTATTGAAGGTGTAATAAATATACCAATACATGTAGAAGAAAATCAGCTAGAAAAAATTGGAAACTTAAGTAAAACGAGTAAAGCAATTTTAGAAGGTATATATGTAGACCAAAATGGAGAAGAATTTAATATTTCAAAAGAAATAAAATTAAATATAAGATTAATAGGAAATGTTGAAAGTGCACTTTCTTCAGAAGTTGTAAAATACATAAATGATGGAAACAAAGTTATATTACAAACAAAACTAACATCAGGTTTAGAAATTGAAGAAGAAAATAACTTATTACCAGTATTGGAAACAAACTTAAAAATTAAAGTGCCAACAATAGGAGAAAGTTTACCAACAAATATTGATGTTACAGCAAATTCTTTAAAAGCAACAAACGGAAAAGAAGAAAACTTTAATTCTGAAAATTGGAGCTATAATGAAGAAGAAAATAGTATTGAAATAAATGTAAAAAATTCAGAACAAAATGGTACAATATGGACTCAAAAAGGACAAGATGAATATTTAATAACATATTCATATGAAAATATTGATATACAAGAATTAAATATAAAAGAAGAAATTGAATCAACAATTTCTGTATACAACAAAGAAGAACCACTAGTAAAAACAATAGAAAATGAGTATGTATTAACAGAAAAAATTGGAGAAATAGTAACATCTGCTTATACTCAAACAAATGAAATAAGCAAAGGAAAAATTTATGCAAATTATCAAACAGATGTAAACTATAAAGAAGAATATATATCAGAAGAAATAATAAATATAGCAGATAATAATATAGAAAAAATAATTGTACAATATCCAGAAGATGAGTTTGCAAATGAAGAAGAAAGCATAGAGGCAAATACATATTACAAACAAATTGCAATATCTAAAAATGATTTCGATAAAATTTTAGGTGAAGATGGATATATAATAATATTAAATAATGGAACAGAAATTGCAAGAATAGATAAAACATTAAGTTTAAGTGAAGATGGAAAATACATAATAAGTTTTGAAGAAAGATATGAAAATATAGAATTAGAAATAAGTAAACCTATAGGAATTGGAAACTTAAAAGTACAAAATACAAAAACAATAGATAATAGTATTGGATACACAAAACAAATAATGCAAAACATGACAATAATTTCTTCAAAATCTAATTTATCAATTGTAAAAGTAGATGAAGAAACTATAAGCACAGAAAATACAGTAACAACAAATTTAAAAGACACAATAACATCAGCAAAAATAGAGATTGATAAAGAAAGTTTATCAACTGTTGTTCCAAATGAAAATATTGAAATAAAAATAGAATTAAATAACCAAATACCTGAGTCAGACTTATATGTAAATCCTGTATTTGATGTAATATTACCAGAAGAAGTAGAAAAAATTGAAATAAATAATGCAAGTCTATTATATGGTGAAGGATTAAACATAAAAAGTGCAGAAGTAGTTGAAAAAAATAGAATAAGAATAGAATTAGAAGGAAGTCAAGCAGAATTTAGTTCAGGTATTATTAGTAATGGAACAAATATATTATTAAACTTAAATATAACATTAAATAAAGAATCAAGAAATAAAGAAGAACAAATAATATTAAATTATGAAAATCCAAATACAATTAATTATGAAAATTCTATAGATGGAGTGGGTATTGATACTACAAAAATAATACTAAGTGCTCCAAAAGAATTATCAATAAATGCACAAATAAGCGGATTTAATAGTAATGGAAATATAATTTCAACTTCAGGAGAAAAAACAGGTAAGCTAGAAATATATGCAGACTCAATAAATGCAGAAATGCAAATAGATTTAACAAATAATGATGATACATCATATAAAAATGTAAAAATTTTAGGTAGAATTCCATACTCTGGAAACAGAAGTATAACTACTAATGAAAATTTAGGAAGTAATTTAAATACAGTTCTTTCAAATTTAATAACATCAGAAGGAATAACAGATGAACAAATAACAATAAAATATTCTGAAAATGGTGAAGAAACAGTAAATGGAAGCTCATGGGTTGAAGAAGTAGAAAATATAAGCACAATAAAATCATATTTAATAACAATAAATGAAATAAAACCAAGTACTAAATTATCATTTAAATATGAAATTACAATACCTGAAAACTTAGAGCATAATAGCCAAACATTTGAAACATTTGCAGTATACCATACAAAAGATGGAGAACAAGAAAAAGTTGTAGAACCAGAAAAACTTGGACTTTCAACAGGAAAAGGACCACAATTAAGTAGTACAACAAAACTAGAACTTGGAGAAAATGAAAAAGTATATGAAAATAGAGTAATAAAATATAAATTTACAGTAACAAACACAGGAAATGAAATTGCTGAAAATGTTAGAGTAAAAGTAGATATACCAGAAGGTGCAACTTATATAGAATATAGAGAAGCAACTGAAACAGTTGAAGGTGGATATCAAACAGATATATCAGTTTTAAGCAAAGAATTTGAAGCAGGAAATTTAAATCCAGCTGAAACAAAAGAATTTGAACTAATGGTAAAAGTAAATGAACTTGTGAAAGCAGAAGGCATTGAAGAACAAAATATTATATCTATGAAATCTATTGTTACAGCAGATGGACTAGAAAAAGAACTAGAATCAAACATAGTTGAAAGCATAGTAGAAGAAGCAGATTTTGAAATAGAACTTAGTTCATCAAGAGAAGAAGGATTTGTATTACAAGAAAATATGGAAATGCAATATAGAATATCTATTGGAAACATATCTGATGAAATAAAACAAAATATTGTAATAGAAGATACATTACCAGAAGGTTTGGAATATGTAGATGCATATATATCAAAATATAATGAAAGTACAGATCAATTTGAAGAAATAAGAGATGGCATTATATATGAAAATGGGAAACTAACAATAAATGTAGCTAACATGGCAGTAAATGAATATATAACAATAAATGTAGAACTTACAGCTAAAAAACTAGGAGAAAATATATATGACTTAGAGTTAGTAAATATAGCATCTGTTGTAGCAGATGGAACAGATAAATACTATTCATTAGAAAGTAAGCATTCTATTTCAAGACCTAATATATCTGTTACAGAAACAAGTAGTAATTCAACAGGATATTTAAATATTGGAGATAAATTAGATTATATTATAACAATAAAAAATGATGGAAATATTCAAGCAAAAAATCTTCAGATAGTAACAAAAATTCCAGAAGAATTGAATTGCACAGAAATCTATTATAAAATAGGAGATAAAGAAGTAACAGAAGCTGGAAGACAAGGAGAAATTACATTAACAATTAATACATTACCATCAAACACAGAAATGATATTATATTTTAGAACTACAGTAAAAAATATAACAAGTGAAACAGAAGAAAGAGAAATATCAAATTATGCAACAATAACTCTTGAAGATGGAAGAGAATATACAACAAATAGAATAACACATATAATAGAAAACCTAAAACAAGATCCAAATCAAGGGCATGAACAAGAAGCAAGATATAGAATAAGTGGAACAGCATGGATAGATGAAAACAAAAATGGTGCTATGGATGAAAATGAACAAAAATTAGCAAATGTAACTACAAGATTAATAAGTGTTGATGGAATAGCACAAGTAGTACAAACAGTTACAACAGATATGAATGGTGAATATGTATTTAACAATGTAAATAAAGGAAAATATATTGTAATATTTGAATATGACACAAATGCATATGGATTAACAGAATATGAAAAAGAAGGTGTAGATTCAAGCATAAATTCTAAAACAATAAATACAGAGTTTAACTCAAACTTAGTTGCAGCAACAAATACATTAGAAATAACAACAAGAAGTATAGCAAACATAAACTTAGGATTAATTATAGAACCAAAATTTGATCTAAAACTAGATAAAACAATAAGTAGAATAATTGTACAAACATCAAAAGAAGTAAAAACCTATGAATATGATAATTCAAAACTTGCAAAAGTAGATATAAGAGCAAATGAATTAAATGGAGCAATAGTACTTATTGAATACAAAATAAATGTAACAAATGAAGGACAAATACCAGGAACAGCAACTGAAATAATAGATTATTTACCAGATGGACTAGAATTTATTTCTGATATAAATGCAGATTGGTACAAATCATCAGATGGAAATTTATATACAAATATTTTAGAAGATGAGATAATAAATCCTGGTGAAACAAAAGAATTAACATTAACATTAAGAAAAACAATGACAGAAGAAAACACAAAAATAGTAAATAATATTGCAGAAATAAATGAAGCTTATAATGATAGAGCATATTTAGATGTAGACAGTATACCAGGAAACAATGTACAAGGAGAAGATGATATGTCTTCAGCAGATGCAATAATTACTGTACATACAGGTGAAAGTGTATTATATATATGTATTACACTAATTAGTATAATTATTCTTGGAACAGGAATATATTTAATTAAGAAAAAAGTATTAGGAGTATAAAGGGGGTGAAAAGATATATGTTAAAAAAATTAAGCATAATAATTTTCATATTAATAGTAACAGGGTTAATATTAATAAATAGCAAAGTGTTTGCAAGTACTTCAAATATGGATAATCTTATAGCAGCAAAAATGAATATAACAAATAACCATTTAGATACTTCAACAATAAATGCAGGAGCAACAACTATAACATTTAGTGACTTAGAGGGAAATGGAACATTGTTTTGTATAGCACATGGTGACTCTCTTGGAGGGCATAGCACTATTACAAATAAAGGACCTGTAATTACAACAACAAATCGTCTTGTACTACAAGGTGGATATGAAGAAACAAATGCAACATTTACTCCAGGAGCTACATATACAGCTACAGGAGAACTAGCATATATTCTATCACATTCAGCCGAAAATGTTGGAGGCTATCCAAGTTCTTATCAACAAGACTTGTGGAATTTCATAGACCAAAATGGTGGATTAAATGCTTCAGGAAGTGGTCTAGTAGATGAATCTATAAGTTATGGTAAATATGAAGCGAGTTTAAATGCAATGGGATCAACAAAAATAACAGCAGATGTATCTAATGCAACAGTAGCGTATAATGAAGGAGAAGATTGTTATTTAATAGGACCAGTTACAATAAACTATGTTAAGGCAAGTACACAAGCAAGTGGAAGAAATCCTGTTGAATTTGGTGGATTAGTAGGATATACAGTTTCAGGAGCAACAGATGTAACATTAATTTATGAAGATGGAACAATAACAAATAAACCAGATCCTAATACACCATTTTATGTAAAGGTAAGTAGAATGAATTGGACAAATCCTGATGATATAGTTCTAACTTTTACATATAGATATATGGTTGTACAGAGTAATGGTGGACCTGTAACATATACTATTTTAAATGGTACATTTACAAGAACTCATTATTCACCACGAGTTGAGGTAAATGAAAGATGTCCTGGTGCACCACTTACAATATGCAAGGGAGATGGAGGTTGTGGAAGAGCTGATTGTCCTGGAACACAACATACTTATTATGCGGGCACATGTGAACATAGAAAAACACTACCACATATTGTAAATTATAGACAGTGGTTAGAGCCAACACGAACTGAACAAGTAAATGCACAAACATTAATTCAAGTTGGGGGTGGTACACCAGGTGATGTACCAAAAAGAGAATATGTTGAAGAAAAAATTGAAATAACATTACCAAAACCAGTTATAAATATAGGTGGATATGTATGGGAAGATATTCCAACAGGTAAAGGTCAAGAAGGAGACGGCCTACAAGTTGGAGAAAATGGAATTCAAGGTGTAAAAGTAGAATTATATGAAAAATCTGGAACAAAAGTAACAGAAGCATATACAGGTGCAGATGGTAGATATGAATTCAGAGACATACCAGCAGCAATATATTATGTACAATTTGAATATGATGGACAAACATATGAGGCAACAACATTTTTAAGTGGATTTAATTTAGGGGTAGATGACCCAAATACATCAACCAATTTTGCAATAAATTCAAAAGCAAAAGAAATAGGTAGAGAAGAATTTGATAAGAAATTTACTGAAATAACAGAAGAAATGGCAGATTCAAATAAAATTCAAAACTTAAGCACAATACTTTCAGGATTGGGATTAACAGAAAATGAAATAACAAAAGGAACAGTAATTTCAGATACTGGTGAAAAAAATGAAATAATTTATAGAACAGAAAATGGAATATCTAAGTTAATAACAACAGATAGTCAAGGTAGAGTACTAGACTTATATAAAATGTATGCAACAACAGCACCAGATTTATATGTACCAGCATTTTCAAATTACCATATCGAAAATTATGATAAAACAATAAGTGGGGTTACATATAAAGCAATATACCCACATGTAGGCTATATTAACTTAGGATTAGTAAAAAGAGAAAATGTGGATGTAGCCTTAAAAAAGGATGTTAATGAAGCTGTAATTACAATAAACAATAAACAAGAAACATATGGATATAGTTCAAGAGATAGATTAGATTATTATGATGTTACACTTAAAAATTTACCAGAATATAGTGGAATAAGATATAATAGATCAATATATTTGTCAGACTATAATTATAGAATAGAAGATTATAAAAACAATACTCTTAATGTTTCAGGTGATATAATACATGGAACTAAAGTTGAAGATCAAGAGTTAAAAGTATTCATAAAATACAAAATAAATTTAGTAAATCAGTCAGTTGAAGCAGATTTAACTATAAATGAATTAGTAGATTTCTATGATGAAACACTTACATTAATCAGTGAAGATAGAAATATGCAAATAGAAGATGAAACAGGAACTTTAAATAATAAAGTAGTAGCTAGAAAATCATATGCAATATTACCAGATGGAAGTGAAATTCCAATTGATTGGATAGAAAAAACAGATGGAAAAACAGCTCAAGGATATAGAACAATATACACAAATAGTTTAAATGGAATAAAATTAGCAACGGGACAGCAAATAGAATTATATGTGACATTTGAAGTTAATAAAGACAATAACAGAGCAGTACAGTTAGGTGAAAAAGAAAATTATATTGAAGTAAACAATTATTCAACATATATGGGCAATTATACACTAGGAAAAATAGACAATGATTCAGCAGCAGGAAATATGGTACCAGAAGAAGAAGCGACATATGAAGATGATTCAGATGTAGCACCAATTATAAACATAGAATTATCAAATGACACAAGAACAATAAGTGGTGTAGTTTGGGAAGATGCAAGAACAGAAACAATAACACAAACAGGGCAAATAGTTGGAAATGGTGTAAGAGATCCAAATGAAAACACAATTCAAGGTGTTACAGTTCAATTAATAGAACTAATAAAATATACAGATGATCAAGGAAATGAACAAACACTTGAATACATATGGAGGGAAATGGACTCAGGACATACTACTTATAAATATGTAGACAATGGTGGAGAAGTAAGAGAAGATGGAACAATAGATGGAAACTCTGATGGAATTTATACATTTGATTCATATGTACCAGGAAACTATATTGTAAGATTTATATATGGTGATAATACAGAAACAATAAGAAATGGATATAATGGTCATGACTATAAATCAACAGCATATAAAGCAGTATTAGATGGAACAGGCAACTATGACTTAAATAACAATGAACCAAATACATCTAAAGCAAGAGATGATGAACAAAGAAGATTATCTGTAATAGACTATTCAAAAATATTAACAAATAATAAAGCAGAATTATTACATAATCTTGGAAACTACAATGGAACAGATGAAGACATACCACAAGAATTACAAGAAGTAGTTTCAAACACATGGATGTATGCTGAAACAGCAAGAATACTATGTGAAGTTGAGTATGCAACACAAACAAGTGGTGGAGCAGAAGATGTAACATATAATGTAGAAAATATGAACCTTGGTATAGAAGAAAGACCATTAACAAATATAAATATCAATAAAGAGGTAGAAGCAATTAAAGTAACTTTAGCAAATGGAACAGTAATAATAGATACAGAGCAAGAGCTAAGAACAAATGTTAATTGGGTAGAAAATAGAGACGATCTTCAAGGAAGTATTGAAATATATATGGACGAAGAATTTATGCAAGGTGCACAAGTAGAAATAAAATACAAAATAACAATATCAAACAACAGTGAAGTTGATACAATAGGTGCAAATGGAACATCATTAGGAGAAACATATTATACTGGTGAATACAGTACAAATGATAAAATTGTAACAACAAGAACGGATAAACTATTAGACTATTACAATGAAACAATGACAGTAATACAAGACCAAAATAATAAAACTTGGATAGAACAACAATTAAATGAACTATATGAATCTGATAGTAGTTTATTAAATACTGGAACATATGAGTTAGTAAAAGATAGAAACATAATAACAACAGAAAAAACAAATAACTTAGAGCCAGGAGAAACTCAAGAGATAATATTAACTTTACAAAAAATAATATCAGCAGAAGATATTGAAGAAGACCTAAATTTTGAAAATGCAATTGAATTAATACAAATATCAAATGAATCAGGAAGAAGAGATTATGAAACAGTTCCTGGAAACCAAGACCCAGACAAAACAGTTCCAGATGAAGAAGATGCAGACATAGCAGAACTAGTAAAAATATTACCACCTACAGGTGTAAGCAATTATATGATTTATTATATAATTGGAATAACAGCAGGAATAGTATTAGTTATAGGAATAGCATTAATAAAGAAAAAAGCATTGAAATAAAACTTTAAAAAAATTATCTTCTAGCTTAGAATGCTAGAGGATAATTTTTTTATGGGACATTTTCTCATCGGATTACTTAAGACATTATCATGAATGAATCAAATAAGCCAGTTTTAAAAAATTCAAATACTTGACAAAAGCAATAAATAACGGTAAAATATAGCATAAAAGGAGAGAAAAATGCCTGATAATCCGAAAAAGAAAATTATAGAAAATTTCATATCAAGAACAAAAATATATTTAGGTATAATTGCTATTTTATTTATTGTAATATGTATTTATGATAAAAGGCTTATTATACCTTCTATAATTATATATATACTAATTGCAATATATTCTGCATTAACAAACAAAAAGAAAAAAGGAGAATATCAAGACCATATACAAGAATTAATGTTTGATATAGACTCGGTTGCAAAAAGCACATTGGTAAATGTGCCATTTCCAGTTGTTATAGTAGAAACTAGTGGAAAAATATTATGGAAAAGTATGAAATTTACAACAGAATTTGCAAATATAGATATAGGAAATTATATTAATGATATTGTAAAAGAAAACAATAAAAAAGTTGAAAGAATAAATAAAAGTATAAAAATAGAAAATAAAAACTATAAAGTAATAGGAAGAGTTTTAAAAAATGCACAAAGAAATAAAAAAAGTAATGCAATATCATTATTTTTCCTTGATGAAACAGATTATAGAGAACTAATAGAAAAATATAATGATGCACAAATTTGCATAGGAATTATAATGATAGACAATTATGAAGAAACAATAGCAAGACTTGATGTAGAAACAAAGGCACAAACAATAGCGAAAATAGAAAAAGAAATATATAGATGTGCATCTGAAACAGGAGGACTTATAATAAAAACTGAAAGAGATACATTTATATATATTTTTGAACAAAAATATTTAAATGAAATAAAAAATAACAAATTCAATATTTTAGATACTATAAAAGAAATCGATTCAGATGGAAAATTACAATTAACATTAAGTATTGCTGTTTCAAACGAAGGTAAAACAGAATATGAAAAATATAAATCAGCAACAACTGCAATAGAACTAGCATTAGGTAGAGGAGGAGATCAAGCTGTTGTAAGAGAAAATGAAAAATACATTTTCTTTGGAGGAAGAACACAAGAAGTAGAAAAAAGAACAAAAGTAAAAGCAAGAACAATTGCAAGTGGATTAGAAGAGTTAATGAAAAATTCTAGTAATATAATGATAATGGGACACATGAATCCAGACATAGATTCGATAGGGTCTTCAATAGGAATATATAGATATGCAAAAACATTGGGAAAAGAATGCTATATAATAAATAATACATCAAGTCAAACAATAAATGCATTTATAGAAGAACTAAAAAAAGAACCAGAATATCAAAAAAATTTGTTAAACAAACAAGAAGCATTAGCAAAAATAACAGACGAGACATTACTAATAATTGTTGATACACATAAAAAGAGCTATGTAGAAATACCAGAAATATTAGAAAAAACTAAAAAGAAAGTAATAATAGATCATCACAGAAAAAGTACAGACTTTATTGATGATGCACTATTAGTATTCCACGAAGTATATGCATCTTCTGCGGCAGAGCTAGTTATTGAAATAATACAATATGCAGAACAAGAAATAAAATTAAAACAAATAGAAGCAGAAAGTTTATATGCAGGAATAATGGTAGACACAAAAAATTTCACATTCAAAACAGGTGTAAGAACATTTGAAGCAGCAGCATATTTAAGAAAATGTGGAGTAGATATATTAAGAGTAAAAAAATGGTTCCAAAGTGATTTAGAAGACTATATTTTAATATCAGATATAGTAAAAGGTGTAGAAATAATAAATGAAACAATAGGAATTGCAACATATGAGCAAAAAAGCAAAAACGCAGGACTAATATGTGCAAAAGTAGCAGATGAACTATTAACAATAAGTGATATAACAGCATCATTTGTAATAGGAGACTTAGGTGATAAAATATGCATAAGTGGAAGATCAATAGGAGACATAAATGTACAAGTTATACTAGAAAAATTGCGGAGGTGGAGGACACATAACCCTAGCAGGAGCACAACTTGAAGGGTATACAATACAAGATGCAAAGAAAAAATTAATAGAAACTATAAACGAGTATTTAAAAGAAATATCATAGAAAGGAGATATATAAATGAAAGTAATTCTTTTACAAGATATAAAAGGAGTCGGAAAAAAAGATGAGATAATAAATGCAAGTGATGGATATGCAAGAAACTTTTTATTACCTAAAAAAATGGCTGTAGAAGCAGATAAAAACAACTTAAATAAATTAAATGTAAAAAAAGAAAATGAAAAACAAAGAAAACAAAATGAACTAGAAAATGCAAAAGAAATAGCAGAAAAAATGAAAACAATAACATTAAAAATAAAAGCAAAATCAGGAGAAAATGGGAAAATTTTTGGTGGAATAACATCAAAAGAAATAGCTGAAAATTTAAAAGAACAATACAATATAAATGTTGATAAAAAGAAAATATCAATACAAGAAACAATAAAAATGCTTGGCAATTACTTTGTAGAAATAAAATTGCATGAAGGAATAACAGCAAAACTTGCAATATCAATAATAAATGAATAAGGAATGTGTTGAAAATGGATTTAGGAAAAATACCACCAAATGATATAGAAGCAGAACAAGCAGTACTTGGAAGTATGCTTGTAGATAAAGACGCAGTATTTGAAGCAATGGAAGTACTAAAAGAAGATGATTTTTACAGAGAAGATCACAAAAGTATTTATTCTGCAATATCAACCCTATGTTCTAGGGGAGAGCCAATAGATATAATAACAGTAAAGTCGGAATTAGAACTACAAGGAAAGCTTGAAAAAATAGGCGGAGTAGAATACCTAGTAGATTTACCAGAAAAAGTTCCAACAATAGCAAATATACAAAAATATGTGAAAATAGTAGAAGAAAAATCAATATTAAGAAATTTAATAAAAGCATCTAATGAAATAACAACAATGGGATATGAGCAAACAGAAGAAGTAGAAACAATAATGGAACAAGCAGAAAAGAAAATATTCGATTTAATGCAAAAGAAAAACCAAAAAGGATATACTCTATTAAAAGATGTGTTAATTGGAACCTTTTCTGAATTAGAGCAATTATATAATCAAAAAGAATCTATAACAGGTGTACCAACAGGATTTATTGACTTAGACAGAATAACAGCTGGGCTACACAAATCAGATCTAGTATTAGTTGCTGCAAGACCTGCTATGGGAAAATCTGCATTTGCGAACTCAATAGCGGTAAATGCAGCATTAAAACACAATGTACCAGTTGTAATATTCAATTTAGAGATGTCAAAAGAACAAGTAGGAAGCAGAATATTATGTAGTGAAGCAATGGTAGAATCAAATAAAGTAAGAACAGGAAGTCTTTCAGAAGAAGAGTGGGTAAAATTAGCAACAGCAGTAGCTCCATTATCAGAAGCACCTATTTATATAGATGATACAGCAGGAATAAGTGTTGCAGAAATAAGAGCAAAATGTAGAAAATTAAAATTAGAAAAAAATATAGGATTAGTTGTAATAGATTATTTGCAATTAATACAAGCAAGTGGAAAGAAAAACTTAAATAGAGAACAAGAGATATCTGAAATAAGTAGAGCTTTAAAAATTTTAGCAAAAGAATTGGAAGTACCAGTAATAGCATTATCACAACTTTCAAGAGCACCAGAACAACGTACAGACCATAGACCAATGCTATCAGACTTAAGGGAATCAGGTGCAATAGAACAAGATGCAGACATAGTAATGTTCTTATATAGAGACGATTATTATAACCCAGAAACAGAAAATAAAAATGTAGCAGAAGTAATAATTGCAAAACATAGAGCAGGAGCAACAGGAACTGTAGAATTGTTATTCTTAGGTGAATACACAAAATTTGTAAATATAGCAAGATAGAAAGTGAGTATGGAAGAAAAAGTATTAAAAACAATTAAAAAGTATGAGCTTATAAAATCTGGAGACAATATAGTATTAGGAATATCAGGGGGGCCAGATTCTATTTGCATGCTCTATATACTAAACTCATTAAAAAAAGACTTAAATTTTAATATATATGTTGCACATATAAATCACATGTTAAGGGAAAATGCAAAATTAGATGAAGAATATGTAAAAAACACATGTGAAAAATTAAATATTACTGTATATATAAAACATATAAAAATAAAAGAAATAGCAGAAAAAGAAAAAAGAGGAATAGAAGAAACAGGTAGAAAAGTAAGATACAAATTTTTTGAAGAAATATTAAGAAAAACCAATTCAAATAAAATTGCAACAGCACATAATTTAAATGATAGTATAGAAACAATAATTTTAAATATCATAAGAGGAACAGGAATTAGTGGCTTAGCAGGAATAGAACCTATAAGGGAAAATAAATTTATAAGACCATTAATAGAATGTGAAAGAAAAGAAATAGAAGAATATTGTAAATTAAATAAATTAGAGCCAAGAATAGATGAATCAAATTATGAAAATAAATATAATAGAAACAAAATAAGAAATATATGTATTCCATATTTACAAAAAGAATTAAATTCGAATGTAATAAAAAACATCTCAAGATTATCTGAAATAGCAAATGAAGAACAAAAATATATAGAAAAAAATGTAGAAAAATCATTTAATAAAATATGTATAGAAAACACAGAAAATAAAATTATATTAGACATAAAAATGTTTGTAAAAGAGGAATTAGTAATAAAAAGAAGATTAATATTATATACTATTAATAAACTTATAGGAACAACTATTAATATAGAGAAAATTAATATTGATGATATAATAAAACTATGTGAAAGAAATATAGGAAATAAATTTTTAATACCAACTAAAGGTATTAAAGTATTTGTAAAAAAAGGAAAAATAGAAATAAGTAAATCAGATATTATACTTGAAAAAAAGTAACACTTATGGTATATTTTAAAAGAATAAACAAGGGAGGAATAATTAATTGAAAAACGGTATAAAAACATTAGCAGTATGGCTAATATTTGGAACAATTTTAATTGTAGTAATAACAGCGATTGTTGATATGAATGACACAAAAATGACTTATTCAGAACTAATAAATCAAATCGAAAATTCGGAAGTAGAATCTGTTGAAATATCAGCAGATGGTGGTAAAGCATATGTAAAACTAAAAGATAATACACAAGCAGAAAAAGAGGTAAATATACCTAGTTTAGATAGTTTTATGACATTTATACAAGAATATATAACAACAGGAAATTTAGAATTAAGTGAAAGATCTCAATCTATATTCATAACAATACTAAGCCTATTATCACCATTTGGAATATTAATAATATTCTTATTATTCTGGTTTTTCACAATGAGTAGTAATACAGGTGGCGGCAACAAAACCATGTCATTTGGAAAAAGCAGAGCAAGACTTATGAATTTAGCAGATAAAAACAGAGTAACATTTAAAGATGTAGCTGGAGTAGATGAAGAAAAAGAAGAACTAGAAGAAATAGTAGAATTCTTAAAATCTCCAAAGAAATTTACAGATATGGGAGCAAGAATACCAAAAGGAGTATTATTAGTAGGACCTCCAGGAACAGGAAAAACATTATTAGCAAAAGCAGTAGCAGGAGAAGCTGGTGTACCATTCTTTATAATAAGTGGTTCAGACTTTGTTGAAATGTTTGTTGGTGTAGGAGCTTCACGTGTAAGAGACTTATTTGAACAAGCAAAGAAAAATGCACCATGTATTATATTCATAGATGAAATAGATGCTGTAGGTCGTCAAAGAGGAGCAGGTTTAGGAGGAGGACATGATGAAAGAGAACAAACACTAAATCAGCTTTTAGTTGAAATGGATGGATTTGGAACAAACGAAGGAGTAATTGTATTAGCAGCAACAAACAGACCAGATGTATTGGATAAAGCTCTACTAAGACCTGGAAGATTTGATAGACAAATTGTTGTATCAAGTCCTGATGTAAGAGCAAGAGAAGAAATATTAGAAGTTCATAGTAAAAAGAAAAAATTATCTGATGATGTAGATTTAAAAACAATTGCAAAAAACACATCTGGATTTTCAGGAGCAGACTTAGAAAATGTATTAAATGAAGCAGCATTATTAGCAGCAAGAAGAGATAAAAAAGAGATAGGAATGGCAGAAATAGAAGATGCAATGATAAAAGTAACAATGGGACCTGAAAAGAAAACAAGAGTTAGAAGTGAAAAAGAAAACAAACTAGTTGCATACCATGAAGCAGGTCATGCAGTTGTAAGCAGATTTTTACCAACACAAGATTCTGTACATCAAATTTCTATAGTACCAAGAGGAATGGCGGGGGGATATAC
>CALWZV010000022.1 GCA_944386115.1 uncultured Clostridia bacterium | reverse complement strand
TTCCCAAATCAGTCATATAGTATTTATTTAATGTTTTTAATATTGCTTTTCCATGAATATCATATCTATATATTTTTTTCATCAGTAATGCCTTACATAGTGCATCTAGATATATATATAATGTTTCTGTTGATACCGACTTACCTTCACTTTTTAAAAATTTTATGACATTTTCAGCAGAAAACTCACGTCCTGTTATATCTACAATGTATTGTAATAGTAAATCAAATAAGACTGTATCTTTCAATCCTAATCTGTCTACTACGTCTCTTAAAATAATAGAATCAAACACACTATGCAAATAATCTTTTATATTACTCTCATCTGTGAATTGAGTTCTATTTGGAAGTCCTCCCCATTTAACAAAATTCCAAAATGTTTCATCATTTTTTCCATCTTTACCTGTTAATTCTATAAATTCTTTATAGCATAATGGATAAATATTGAATAACACATACCTTCCAGATAAAACAGTTGATAATTCATTTGATAATAATTTGCTATTTGAACCAGTAATAAATATGCTTATGTTTTCTATAGAAGCTCTTAACGAATTTACTACCTCTTCAAATTTTTCCACTTTTTGAATTTCGTCTAAAAACACATAATATTTTTTTTCATCTATTATTTTTCCTTTTATATATTTATTTAATTCTTTATAATCTTGTAAATCTTCGTATTCTATAAACTCAAAATTCACATATATAATGTGTTCCGTATCTACGCCATTTTCTTTTAATTCATTCATTATCTGTTTTAATATTACAGATTTTCCACATCTTCTTATTCCTACTAAAATTTTTACAAGATCACTATCGTAGAAACCTCTAATCCTTGATAAATATATTTCTCTTTTTAACATTTTAATCACCTGTATTAAGTATAAACTTTTATTTTAATTTTGTCAAGTTGTTTCGAAAACAAGAAACAACTTTTTTGTTTTAATTTTTATTTCTTGTTTCAGAAATAGTTTATGTGTATCATTATGATTTTTTTCTGTTTACGGAACTTTTTCATAATATCGTTGTTATTCATAGCAATAACCATTTCTCCGTTTTGATTAATTACTGTTTTTAAATCTTGAATATTTATTATTTTTGTAATTTCAATACACTTCTCTTTTCTATATTATAAGTAATATAACATAAATTTTACGGTTTCTGAAATGCTCTTCTTAAATTTTCTAGGATTATTATTTACTTGTAATGTGTATTATATTCCTGTTCCTTCATCTACAAATTCTTAAAGTACATTGATAACATTGAATAATATATATAAAATGGTAATACATGATTACCATATATTACCACTTTATAATTATATTAAAAATAAATTTACACAGTTATCTTGACACGCTCTTATCTTGACACGCTCGTTTACACTAGTTAGTTTTTGGTATTTTGATTTACATAATCTTAGCCCTGCAATAGTTCCACACATTGCATATGCTACACGCCGAGCACTGGGCGGAACCCATAGTCGCTGACCGGACGCCCAGCAGCATTGATGAAACAGAACAACCCTGCATTGGAGCTGCTGCGGAAGCTACCTCCACGAATGAAGAACGGAAGGCTCAAGTCCGGAAAGTTAGAGTAGTCGTTGTTCCAGCTGTATTGGCCGTTTGCACCATTTGATGTCTCCCATGCTGCATCTCCATATCTATTACTATTTGCATTGTAATTTGCTGTTCTATCTTCTGTGCTACTTGTTGCTCCACTTCCTTGATATTCTGTTTTATACTTACTATCTACATTTTGTTTAAAATATGTTACATACGATGTTGTTCCATTTGCTAGGTAATCTGCCATATATTCCCATGAGCCTCCACTCATATCATATATTCCATATATATTTCCTGTTGTACTTCCTTTTATCCCATTTGTTGTATAATATTTGTAATATGTTTGAGTTTTAGCTGTTGTTGTTCCATTTTGTGCATATTCTGTATAGCTTATTGTTATTGAATCTGCATTTTTATCTGTTATACTTGTTTGTTCTGAATAATATGATGTATTTGCATTTCTTGATTGCCCTACCGCTCCTGTTAATGTTACACCATATGAACCTATTCCTCCGTAATTGCTACCATTATCCGTTCCTTTAGTTACTAAACATTCATTATATGCATTATTCCATACTCCACTTGATGAATCTGTTCCTTGTTTGTTTCCATATGAACTTTGGGTTAAGTATGCTACTGCTCCCCATTCACTATTTTTCATCATATGTGAATCTACTTTATTTGTTAGCCCTTGTATATTTCCATCTTTTGTTATGTTTCTACATACTTTATATATGTTTTCTGCTGTTATTGATCTCCAGCTTGTTACATTTGGTCTTACTGTTACTTCTAAATCTGGATTATTTCCTCCTCCATATTTTACACTGGCCTCGCTTGTATTTGATATATTTGCATTATTTTTTACTGCTATATTACTACTTGCTTCAAATTTTGCTACCCAATATCCTGTTGTTTCTTTCATTCCTCCTTGAGTTTTATCTTGGGTAAAACTTGGGTGTACTACATAGTTTTCTCCATTTGTTACATTACTTCTTATTGCTTCTCCACCATCGTAATTATCTGTTGTGCCTTTTAGGAATTTTATATCCACATTTCCTGTTCCATTTACATTTGAATGATATCCACTCGTTATTCTATAACTATATCTTGGTATCCATACATACATTCCTACTATGTCATCTTCTGGAATTGTTGTTCCTACTGCTACTGACATATACTCTGTTCTAGATTTTGTTCCACTTTCCTTTACTGTTACTACATTTGCCCATTGTTTATCAGTTGTATTATATGCATACCAATTACTTGTACTTGCATCTGCTTTTACCCAAGATGTTCCATTCCATGTTACTGGTATCATTCCTTCTGTTAGTACTGGTTCATTTACTCCTTCTAACTCATTATACCCTTCTTCTGTTTGGGTAATTTGCAAATCTAAATCTTCTATTAGTTCTTCTTCTTGTTCTTGGGCTAATTGATAATTTTTAACTGCATCTTTTGCTTTATCTGCTAATGCCCCATCGCCTAATGTTAAGTTTAATGTTAGTCCTGCTAATATTAGTAATATTACTATTGTTATTACTAATGCTATTAATGTTATTCCTTCCTTTTCTTCTCCTTTGTTCATTCTTTTATTCCTCCTTGTTTTATTTTTGCCTTTTTACTTAATTTTAATACAACTTATATAACTGTTTTCTTATTCTTTCTTCTTTTATTTTTGTTTTATATTATGTACTCTAATGCAAATATTTGTCGTTATGTGTTATGTGTAGTTTTACAAAAATATCTCATTTAGGAATATTCTTGTTTAAAAATACTCTTTCTTGAGATATTACATATTTTTTAGTTGAATTATATCTCTTTACAGCCACAAGCGTTTGCTGACATTTTATTTCCTTCTTTGTTGTTTTCTTGCTTTTTACATTTATATTTTAACAATACGTTTTTTCTTTGTCAAGATTATATGCTAAGTACAGGTCTAAATGAGAATCCAATGTCTTCTTTTCCAGTATTACTCCTGAAACAGAAAACTCCTAAGTCTACACTTCCACTAAAACGCCCTCCATATATATAAAATGGGAAGTTTAAATATGCAAAATTGCCATTATCTCCGTTCCATGAAACTACTCCATTTGCTCCACCTGATGTTTCCCATATTGCATTTCCATACCTTTTACTGTTCGCATTATAATTTATTGTTCTATCTTCTTCACTTCCAGTTACTCCGCTTCCTTCATGTTCTGTTTTATATTTGCCTTCTACATTTTGTTTAAAGTATTTTACATATTCATTTGTTGCTTCTTTTAAATAGTCTGCTGTAAATTCCCATGCTCCTCCACTCATATCGTATATTCCATATATGTTTCCTGTTGTGCTTCCTTTCATGCCATTTGTTGTATTGTATTTATAATATGTTTTTTCTAATGTTGATGTTGTTCCATCTTTTGCATATACTGTATATGATATTGTTATTTCATTTGTGTCTTTACCTGTTATTCCTGTTTGTTCTACATAAAATGATGTTGATTCATCTCTTGTACTTCCTACTGCTCCTGTTAATGTTACTGCATATGAGTTTACTCCACCATAGTTATTTCCATTATCTTCAACTTTACTTACTATTCCTTCATTATATGAATTATTCCATATTCCACTTATTTGGTCTGTTCCTTGTTTGTTTCCATATGCACTTTGTGATAGATATGCTACTGCTCCCCATTCACTACCTTTCATCATGTGTGGGTCTACTTTATTTGTTAATCCTTGAATATTTCCTTCTTTTGTTATATTTCTACATACTTTATATATATTTATTACATCAATATTTCTCCAGCTTGTTACATTTGGTCTTACTGTTACTTCTAATTGATCTGTGTTTCCTCCGCCTTGTTTTATTGATTCTTCACTTTCATTTGTTATATTACTATTATTTTTTAATGTTTGCTCACTACTTGCTTCAAATTTTGCTACCCAATATCCTGTTGTTTCTTTACTTCCTCCTTGTGTTTTATCTTGTGTAAAACTTGGGTGTACTACGAAATCTACTCCATTTGTTACATTACTTCTTATTGCTTCTCCACCTTCATAATTATCTGTTGTTCCTTTTAAGAATTTTATATCTATATTTCCTGTTCCATTTGCTATTTCATGATATCCACTTGTTATTCTATAACTATATCTTGGTATCCATACATACATTCCTACTATATCATCTTCTGGAATTGCTGTTCCTACTGCTGCTGACATGTAGTACTCTCTTGTATTGTTTCCATTTTCCTTTACTGTTACTACATTTGCCCATTGTTTGTTTATTGTTCCATATTCGTACCAATCACTTTTAGTTGCATCTGCTTTTATCCAAGATGTTCCATTCCATGTTACTGGTATCATTCCTTCTGTTAGTACTGGCTCATTTACTCCTTCTTGGCTACTATATCCTTCTTCTGATATCATTATGTTTGCTTCGAAATTATCTATCATGTCTTTTTCCTGTTCTTGTGCTTCTTTGTAACTATCAGCCCCTTCTTTTGCTTTTTCTGCTAAACTACCATTTCCTAAAGTTAAATTTATTGTTATTGCTGCTAGTATTATTACTATTACTATTGTAATTACTAATGCTATTAATGTTATTCCACCTTCTTGTTTTCTTTTGTTCATTTTTCTCCCCCTTTTAATATGAATGAAATTTATCATGTGTTTTTTATTAATATACTCATATTTTAACAATGCATTTTTCTTGTGTCAATAATTTTTCATTGATTTTTCGTATATACAAAAAAATGATTTTACAGTGCTTATACACTGCAAAATCATTTTTCTATATATTTTTAATTTATATATTCATTTAGAGGTTTTACTTTGTAGTTTAATTCTCCAAATTTTTCAGTTGTTACATATCCTGGCTTTGAATTTATAACATCTGGTATTCTGTTTACTATACTTGCACATGTTAGTTCTACTGTTTGTGGTCTATTTATAACTAATGTTGTTGTAGGCTCTCCTTCTATTGTCCATTCATTTTTATCAAAGTCTTCTTTTGAATATACTTTTCCAATACATTCACTTTCTATTATTATTCCTTCTTTTGTTGTTGTAGTAACAACTGCACTCATTCCTGTTGCCATTCCTTTTTTTACAGTCATTTGTAATGTTGTTGATTCTATGTCTTCTTTATATGTTTGTGGTACGCATTTTTGTGTTTGTGATTCTACTGTTAGTCCAAGTTTAGAGCAAAGCCATCCATTAACATTCCACATATATGATGGCATATATTCTCCTTTTTGAATTATTTCATTTCTTGCTTCTTCTGAAATATTGTCTGCTGATGCTATTTCTTTTTCAAATGTTTCTAAATCTAGTCCTGCTCCATGTGCTTTTGCTAGTGCTATACCATATTCTTCTACATTGTAGCTTGAGCTTCCTTTTATTTTTTTAATTGTTTGTGTTGATCCTGCAATGCTTGATATTAATTGTCCCCAATATATATCTTGATATCCGCTTCCTGAAATTGTACAATTATTTTCTTTTGCAAGCTTGTCTATTTTTTCTGTTAGTGATGGATTTGAATTTTGTGGATAAAATGCTTCTTCACATGTTGTTATTGCATTTATTCCTAATTTTGCACATAATAATAGTGCATCTTGTACATCACTTAATAGACTCATTGTAGTTACTATTACTATGTCTGGCTTTAGTTGTTTTAAACATTCTTCTGCATTGTTGCTACTAGTAACTGTTACATTTTTCTTTTCTCCGCCTATTATGTCTCCTATGTCTTTTCCTATTACTTCTGGGTTTACGTCTATTGCTCCTACAATTTCTCCTCCTTTTTCATATACATATCTCATTGTATAAACAGACATTTTCCCGTGTTCCATATTGTACAACTCTAACTTTTCTATTCATATATATCACTAACCTTTCTTTTTTATACAATAATTATATACTAAAATTTTATTATTATACAAGTGTATTTTTTTTTTTTTTTATGTTATAATGTTCTAAATTAATGTGGTGAATTTATTTGTCACAATCTTTTTGTTTAAAGGGGTTTTTAAGTTGAAACTTACATCTGATAGTGAAACATTAGCAGAGAATAAAGTTATAATATTATATATTTTGAATAAGATTGGAAAATCTATAACTAATAATGCTCTTTATGAATTAGTTTTGTCTGTAATAGATATGAATTATTTTTATTTCCAACAATTTATTTTGGATTTGTTAGAAACAAATTATATTTTAAAATATGATTTAGATGGTTCTGTTGTTTACGAAATAACTGATGCTGGTAGGTCTGCTTTGGATTTGGTTGAGGATATTATTCCAGGAATTATAAAATTAAAAATGGATGGTAATTTAAAGAATAATTTAGATACTATTGAAGAAGAAAATTCAATAGTATCTGAATATATTCCAATAAGTGAAAATGAGTATAATGTTAAATGTAAAATTGTTGAAAATAATAAAATTATTTTCGAACTTCAAACATATGCTGGCTCTAGAGAACAAGCTAAATCTATTTCCGATAACTGGGAAAAAAATGCTGAAAATATTTATCCTAAAATATTGAAGATTTTAAATGAACAAACTTAAATTACTATAATGTCTATTAAGTTTGTTTCTTCTTTATTTCCATATGAATATACTATGTATAAAAATCCCTCTTCTCCTAAAAAGAAGTTTTCTGCATTTTCTATTTCATACATTTCGCTTTCTACATCTCTTACATGTCCTTCATAACCTAATATATTTAAACTTAAATTTTCTTTATTATATTCTTCTATTTTTTGTGTTATTTCGTTTTGTATTGCATTTTCATTTAGGTTTTTTATTTCTATTATTTCTTGTAAGGTTAGTTCTTTATTTTCATTTATTTCATAATTATATGTTTTAATTATTGTTCTTTGCACATCTTTATCTTGTTTTATTGTTGCTTTTATTACAAGTGATAATATGTTTTGATTTATATACCCTTCATAGTCTACATTATATATTATATTATGTTGTTCTTGTTGTAATAATATTTCTTTTGCAAGTTCTGTATATAGGCTTGTTATATTATTATTTACTTTTTCTATTGTTTCAGAATTTATGTTTATTTTTGGTATATTTATATCTATATCATAGTAACCTGCTTTTTCTGCTACAAAGTCTGTGTCTGTGTATATTATTTCTTTTGTTTCATCTTTTTTATTTGTTTTGTCTGGTACTTGTACAATTTTTACAGAGTTTTGAAATATGTTTTCAAAGTTTAATTCTAACTCTTTTCTTGTTTCTTTTTTTTCTGCTTCTTCTCCTAATCCTAGCATAAATTTATCTTCATTTGAATTTACATAAAAAAATTGTGCATATATTCCTATTCCAATTCCCATTATGCAGATAATAATTATTATTGCACATATTATTATTTTGTTTGACATTTATTTTCTCCTTAAAAAATATTAATACATTATTAATAATATCATAAAAATGCATTTATTTCAAGCTATTAACTTGACTGTAATATGAAAATAGGATATTATTATATTAATAGTATATTTTGGAGGTTATTAATGATTTGTTCTGTATGTAAAAAGAATGTTGCAATCATTCTTATTAATAAAATAGATGGGGATAAAAAAATTACGGAAGGATTATGCTATAATTGTGCAAAAGAGCGAGGTTTGAATCCATTAGAGGCTCTTGCTAAACAAGCTAATCTTACAGATGAAAATATTAATGATATGTCTAAACAGTTTGAAGAAATTTTTAATGATATTTCTGATAATATTCCTTATGATGAACTAGCAAATAGTGATACTCCTACAAGTGATATTTTTAAGAGTTTATTCTCTAGCGAAACCTCTAAGAAAAGTGATGAAAATAGCTCTTCTAATGGTGATAAGAAGAAAATTAAGGTTGAGAAAAAGCCTAAAGAAGAAAAGAAAAAATTTTTAGATGTTTATGGTACTAATTTAACTAATAAAGCTAGAAATAATGAACTTGATATGGTTGTTGGGAGAGATAAAGAAATTCAAAGAATTGTGCAAATTTTGAATAGACGTTCTAAGAATAACCCTTGTTTAATTGGTGAACCTGGTGTTGGTAAAACAGCTATTGCACAGGGATTAGCTATTAAAATTTCCGAAAAAAAGGTTCCTCCTAAATTGTTGAATAAAGAAGTTTACTTGTTAGATATAACTGCAATTGTAGCTGGTACACAATTTAGAGGTCAATTTGAAGCTAGAATGAAATCTATAATTGATGAGTGTAAATCTTTGGGAAATATTATTTTAGTTATTGACGAAATACATAATATTATTGGCGCTGGAGATTCTGAGGGTTCTATGAATGCTGCAAATATTTTAAAGCCTTCTTTAACTAATGGAGATATTCAATTAATTGGTACTACTACTTTAAAAGAATATAGAAAATATATAGAGAAAGATTCTGCTTTAGAAAGAAGATTTCAACCAGTTATTGTTGATGAACCTAATATTGATGACACTATTGATATTTTAAATGGTATTAAAAAATATTATGAAGATTTTCACAAAGTAAAAATTTCAAATGATGTTATAGAAAATACTGTTAAGATGTCTGAAAAGTATATTCATGATAGATTTTTACCTGATAAGGCGATTGATATTTTAGATGAAGCTTGTTCTAGAATTAATTTAAATAATAAAGAATTATATGAACTTGAAATATTAAAGCAAGAACTTAAAGCTGTTCAAGCCGAGAAAGAAGAAGCTGTTTCTTCAGATTCTATAGAAGATTATCAAAAAGCTGCTGATTTAAAGACTAAAGAGTGTAATTTAATAGATAGAATAAATGAGTTAGATGCTAAATTTACTTTAAAGAATTTAACTATGCAAGATATTGCTGAAGTTATTGAGAGTTGGACCAAAATTCCTGTTAAGAAAGTTACTGAGGCAGAAACTCAAAAGTTACTAAATTTAGAAGCTAATTTACATAAAAGGATAATTGGTCAGGAGAAAGCTGTTGCTGCAGTTGCAAGAGCTATAAGAAGAAATCGTGCTGGTCTTCAAAGCAAGAAAAAGCCTGCATCTTTTATATTTGTTGGACCTACAGGAGTTGGTAAAACAGAACTTGCTAAGGCTTTGGCTTATGAGATGTTTGGAACAGAAGATGCTATAATTAGAATAGATATGTCTGAATATATGGAATCACATTCTGTTTCTAAGTTAGTTGGTTCTCCTCCTGGATATGTAGGATATGATGATGCTGGTCAATTAACCGAAAAAGTAAAAAGAAAGCCTTATTCTATTATTCTTCTTGATGAAATAGAGAAAGCTCATCCTGATGTTTTCAATTTATTGCTTCAAATATTGGATGATGGTCGTCTTACAGATTCTCAAGGAAATAGTGTAAGTTTTGAAAATACAATTATTATTATGACTTCTAATGCTGGTTCTAATTTGAATAATTATTCTATTGGTTTTGGAAAACAAACTGTTGATAAAGATAAGTTGATGAATAATTTAAGAAATGTATTTAGACCAGAGTTTTTAAATAGAATTGATGAAATTGTTCCTTTTGATAGTTTAGATAAAGGACAGTTAATTCAAATTGTTGATTTGCTTTTAAATAATACTGAGGAAGCATTGAAAAACAAAAATATTTCAATGGAAATTTCAGATTCGGCTAAAAATTACATTTTGGAAAAAGGAACAGATTATAAGTATGGTGCAAGACCATTAAGGCGTGCTATTCAAAGATATGTTGAAGATGAAATTGCAGAAATGATTTTAAGAGGAGATTTAGAAGATGGTCAAACTGTAGTTGTTGACCTTAAAGATAATAATTTAACATTTGCACAGAAAAAGGAGTAATTAATTATGTTTAAACATGTACCAAATATCTTAACAATATCTAGATTTGTTTTTATACCATTTATAGCATATTTTATAATGCAAGATAACTATATTGTTGCAACTGTTTTCTTAATTATTTCTGGTATAACAGATGTATTAGATGGATATATTGCAAGAAAATATAACCTTTCTTCTGATTTTGGAAAGCTTTTTGATCCTCTTGCAGATAAAGCAACACAAGTAACAGCTTTAGTTACTCTTGTACTTAAAAGTATTATACCTTTTTGGATTTTAGCTATTGTTATTATTAAAGAATTTATTATGGTTGCTGGTGCTTCTTTCCTATATGGCAAAGAATTGGTTGTGTATAGTAAGTGGTATGGTAAACTTTCTACTGTTTTATTTTATGTTGCAATATTTGCTTCTATGATTATAAGACAGTTTAATCTACCTTATACTTTTGATTCATATTTATATTATCTTGCACTTGCATTTACTATTTTCTCTTTAATAATGTATTTTAAGGGCTTTTACATGCAAGGATATTTGAAAAAAAATAAATAATTTTAAAAATAGAGTGTAAATTTATGCACTCTATTTTAAATTTTGTCTTACATATTCATATAATATTATTCCTGTTGCAACAGAGGCATTTAAGCTTTCTGTTTTTCCTTGCATTGGTATTTTTACTTTTTCATCTGTTAATTCTAATATTTTTTCTTCTATTCCATTTGCTTCATTTCCTATTATTATTGCAGTTTTATTATATTTTTCATCATATATATTTTTTGTTGCTTCAAGTGATGTTCCTATTATTTTAAATTTGTGCTTTTTTATTTCTTTTATGGTTTCTTCTAAGCTTTCTACTTCTATTAAGTTTATTCTAAATATTGCTCCCATTGTTGATCTTATTACTTTGCTTGAATAGCTATCTACAGTTCCTTTTGATATTATTATTTGCTTTAAGTTTATACTATCTGCTGTTCTTAATATTGTTCCCAAGTTTCCCGGATCTTGTATATTGTCTAAAATTAGAATTATATCTGCTTTGTAATCTATTTTGTTTTCTTTGTTTTGTTTTTCTATTACTGCAAGTATTCCTTGTGGATTTGTTACTTCTGTTAGAGTTTTAAATATTTTTTCTGGAACAACTATACAATTCATTTTTGCAATTTCATATAATATTTTTGAATCGAAGTTACTATCTTTATCACATCCATCACAAATAACAATAGTTTTTATTTTTTGTTTTTCAATTATTGCTTCTTTTATTAACTTTATACCTTCTATTATGAATTCATTCGATTCTTCTCTATATTTCTTTTCTTTTAGTCTTCTTATATGTTTTATTTGTTCATTATCTTTACTTGTTATTTGTTGCATTTTTTCGAATCCTTTCTAATTTGACTTTTATACTTAAAATATGATATAATATAATTCTACAAACCGCATGACGCGGGACTTTAAGGAGGTAGACTTAATATGGCTTACAATTCTGAATTTCCTCATTCGACCCAGGTTCTCCAAGAAATTGGAGAGGTTTCCAAGGCTGAGGCCACCAGGCAGTATCAGACGCAGAAGAATATAATTCTTGCTGCGATAGACCAGAGGATCGAATCTTGGCTGAAGCAAGCTCGAGAAGGTAAAGATGTTACAGATTTCTCAGTTAGCTTCGAGGTGTTAGTCCTTTGTCAAGCAGCTAAGGACCAGCTTCGGGAAGAGCTTTTCTCCAGGGGTTGGGTTCTGGACATTGATGAGGGAATCGTAAGGCCGTTTAAGCCACTGGCTTAAGCCTAAGTTCCTCATTCCGGCTAAACATTAATTGTTTAGCCGGATTTTTTTATCATATTATGCTTTCTAAGAATTCTTTTATTTCATTTATTAGTTTGTTCTTATTTTTTACTTTATATGTTATATATGATTCTTTTGCTGGTGAAAATTTTATTTGTGTTCCATATTTTTGTAATAATTTATTTATTTTTTCTGCTAAACTTATTTGCTCTATATTTGAATTAAAGTAGAAAATTATATTATTTTGTTTTTGTGCTAATTTTATTATATTGGTTTTCCTACACAAATTTTTTATTCTTGCAATTTCAATTAGGTTTTCAACTTCTTTTGGAATTTTTCCATATCTATCTATTATTTCATCTGTTATGTTTAATATGTCATTTTCATTTCTGCATAAGGCTATATCTTGGTATATTTCAATTTTTTGACTACTATCTTTTATGAATTCATCTGGTATAAAACTTGATATGTCTAGTTCTATTTGTATATCTATTTCTTCTTCTGTTTTTATTCCTTTCATTTCTTGCAACACTTCATTTAATAACTTACAATAAGTATCATATCCTACTTGATCCATGTGCCCATGTTGCATTTCTCCGCAATAAACTACCTGCTCCTCTTATTTCCAAATCTCTCATTGCTATTTTAAATCCTGACCCAAATTCTGTAAATTCTTTTATTGCTCTTAACCTTTTTTCTGCAACCTCTGATATTAGTTTGTCTTTTTTATATGTTATATATGCATATGCTTGTGTATTACTTCTTCCTACTCTTCCCCTTATTTGATATAATTGTGCTAGTCCTAATCTATCTGCATTTTCTACTATTATTGTGTTTGCATTTGGTATGTCTATTCCAGATTCTAGTATTGTTGTACATACTAATACATCTATTTTTTTATTTATAAAGTTTAGCATTATTTCTTCTAATTCTGTTCCAGACATTTGCCCATGTGCATAGCCTACTTTTGCTTCTTTTACTAAAGAAAGTATATTGTTTGCTTTCTTTTCTATTCCTTCTACATTGTTATATAAATAAAATACCTGCCCATTCCTTTCTAGTTCTTTTAATATAGCTTCTTTTACAACTTCTTCATCATATTCTAATACATATGTTTGAACAGCTCTTCTGTTTTTTGGTGGTTCATATATAACAGACATATCTCTTATTCCCATTATAGACATGTGAAGTGTTCTCGGTATTGGTGTTGCTGTCATTGAGAGCACATCTATATTAGTTTTTAGTTCTTTTATTTTTTCTTTATCTCTTACTCCAAATCTATGTTCTTCGTCTATTATTAATAATCCTAGATTCTTGAAATTTACATCTTTGCTTAATAATCTATGTGTTCCAATTACAATATCTATTTCTCCAAGTTTTAGTTTTTTTACTATATTTTCTTGCTCTTTTTTAGTTTTGAACCTGTTTAGTAATTCTATTTTTATTGGGAATTCTTTCATTCTTTCTTTGAATGTGTCATATTGTTGATTTGCAAGTATTGTTGTTGGTACTAAGTATGCAACTTGTTTTTGATCCATACATGCTTTAAATGCTCCTCTTATTGCTACTTCTGTTTTTCCATATCCTACGTCTCCACATAGAAGTCTATCCATTGGTTTGTTGCTTTCCATGTCTTTTTTCATTTCTTGTATACATCTTAGTTGATCATCTGTTTCTGTATATTCGAAATTATCTTCAAATTGTCTTTGCCATTCAGTATCTTTTGAAAATGCATATCCTACTTCTTTTTGCCTTTTAGCATATAATTCTATTAAATTTTTTGCTACTTCTTGTAAATTCGATTTTACTTTGGATTTTGCAGTTTGCCATTCTTTACTTCCAAGTCTGTTTAGTTTTGGCTCTTTATCTCCTGTTCCTATATATTTTCTTATATTATCTAATTGATTTGTTGGAATATATAGTATGTCATCATCTTTATATTGAATTTTTATATAATCTTTTACTATATTATCTGCTTTTATAGTATTTACACCTATAAATTTTCCTATTCCATGTGTTTTGTGTACTATATAGTCTCCTATTTTTAAATCTGCAAATACTACTCTTTTTCCTTCTTTAAATTCCTGGCTTGAAATTCTTCTTTTTGTTGCTATGCTTGAAAATAGTTCTTCTCCTGTTATTAGTAATAAATTAAAGTCTGAGCAGTCAAATCCTGTAGACATTGCTCCTTGTTTTATTGTTATTTTGCTTGTATCTATATCTTTTTCATTAAATATATTTTTTAATTTTTTACAGTTTTCTTCACTTCCACCTAATATTATTATTGTTTTTTGTTTTTTAATTCCTTCTTGTATTTCCTCAATACATGAAGAAATTGAACTACGAAAAAAGTTTACCTCCCTATAGCTAAAGCTATATCCGTTTCTTTTTGCATGCATTGTTTTTGTATCTATAAATCCAATATCTTGTCTTTCTAAATATATATTTTGTTTTTCGTCTACTTTTTCCATTATCTCTAGGTATTCTGCCATGCATTGTAATGCTTCTGGTACATATTTTTGTCTTTCTATTATGGATTTTATTAGATTTTCATTGTCTTTTTTTATGTTTTCTGTTCTTGCTTTTATTTTGCTTATTTCATCTAAAAATATAATATAATCATTATCTAAATAATCTATTAAGTTTTGTGTTTCATCATAAAATTTGTTGAAGTATTTATCTATTTTATTTACATATTCTCCTGTTTTAATTAATTCTTTATCTTCCTTATCTTCTATTTTGCTTATTATATTTTCTATATTTTTTTCTAGTACCATTTCTGTTGCAGGATATATTGTTATTTTTTCAATCATCTCTTTTGATCTTTGTGTTAAATAATCAAATGTTCTTATAGAGTCTATTTCGTCTCCCCAGAATTCTATTCTAGCTCCTTCTTCATTGTCTAATGAGATATCTAATATTCCTCCTCTTATGCTAAACTTTCCTCTTCCATCAACAGAATCGCTTCTTTCATACCCTAAATTGATTAATTTTTCTTTTATTTTTTCTAGCTCATAGTTTTCTTGCAATTTTAATTTTATTATGTTTTTATATAATGATTTTTTACTAATCATTTTCTGCATAATTGCTTCAATTGTTGTTACTATTATTTCTGCTTTTTTATTGTATATTTTGTTTAGTGTTTCTATTCTACTATATGGAATTTCTTTGCTTTCTGCAACATAATCAAATGCAGATATTTCTCTTTTTGGAAAATATTCTATGTTTTGTTCATAGTATTTTAAGTCTTTTATTAATTTTCTTGCTTGTAATTCATTATATGTAATTATACATATTGGTTTATTTGAATAAAAATGTGTTGCATATGCTAAATGTATTTTTCCACTATCATTAAGCCCTGATAGCATAATAGGGCTTATTTTGTTTTTTACATTTTCAATATAATTATTAAATTTTTTAAAATTTGGTAATATCTTTATTATGTCTTCCATTTCTTATAGCCTTTCAATTTGAATATTTTAATATTTTGTGTTATAATATTTATATGCTTCAATAGAAGCAATTTTTAAGGAGGGGAAATCATGGATCACCATTACTTACCACTCAGAGTCACAATCTCCATTGTACATTCCATGCTGGAATATGCGACCAATCATACCCGGAATGGGGCCGAACCTGTAGTGATTATAAAGATTGACCCTGTTAAAGGATTCCCAATTCGGGCATCTTTTGGTAGGATATCTGCCAGTGAAGCACTCCATTTCCTTAGCGGAATCGAGAGTGACTGTAACCTTTATGGTTACGTGGAACCTGAGACGGTTCAGATATGGGTGTTAGGTCCTAACGGGGATTTTGTTCCTGTGGATAAAAACACCAATATACCTTCTCTTTTTCCTCGTGAACATTCAGACAAGTGAGAAGGGAGTATCTCCTCTAGCTAGCCCAGCAAATTGCTGGGCTGGTTTTTTTAGTTTTTTGATGTGTATATTGTCGAAATATAATGTCACAATAGATAAATACCCTTTTATGAATTACTTTTTATTGAAATAATTATTATATAGTTTTTTTGCAGTTTCAGGGCTATCTTCTCCTTGTTTGTTTTTTACTGGTGCGAATTCTTCTTCTCTTTTTACTCTTAAAATTCTTATTTCTGGTATTGTTTCAAATGCATCAAATATAAAGTTTTCAAATTTATAACCATTTGGTGCTTCTGGTTCTTTTTTTATTCCGTTTTTATCTATATAACTTATTTTTTTGAATGCACTATGATATGGCAAATTTTTTGTACCTATTTGTTTTAAAACTTTTACGTTGAATAAGTTGCACATAATGTGTGATTCTCCATATACTAATTCACCATTTTCATCTCTTAAGTTCGCCATTTTTTCTGATAGTTCGGTGTATTCTATAACACTTGGTTTATTATTTCTTTTGCAAAATACTCCTACTTTTTCTGTTGGACTACATTTTACTAAGGATTTTGCTGCTGCTAAAACTTTTGATTCTTCTGCAATTCCAACCAATAATGGATCTACCATTTTTAGTAATGCATTATCTATTGAGCCTATGAATAACCATTTTATATTTTTTTCGGTCATGTCGTCTACTATTCCATTTTTATACATTGCTTTAAATATTCCACCATTTCCATCTGGTGTTTCTTTTATATTATATTTAGTTTCTAATAATATTTTTCCATTTGTGTCTATTGCTGGTATTTGCCCTTGTATGAAAAATTTCACATATTCTTTATTATATCCAAAATAATTATTGTTTTCTAAATATTCTATTGTTTCTTTATTGTTTTCTTTACTTGTCATAATATATAAAGGTATTATTGTTGTATATTTTTTATTTGCTCTTTCTAATTCTTCAAAAAATATTTTAAAAAGAGATTTGTTTTCGAATAAGCAATATGTGCCTTTTGGTCCAGTATGTCCAAGTCTTGTTCCGTTGTCCTCCTGCCATCATTGCAACAGCATATTGCCCATTAGATATTATTTTTGCTCCAATTTTTTCATATTTTTCTTTTTCTTCTTTAGAAAGTTTTTCTTTATCTATATATTCTATTGGCTCTATTTCATCATTATTATTTATTGTTTTTTTTGTACTTTCATATAATTCTTTTATTGTTTCTAAATCCATTTCTAATATTTTTTTTACTAGTTTTTCCTTTTCACTGTCTGTTAGTTCTTCATAAAATTGTAATAGTTGTTCTTGATTGTATTTTTCTAGCTTTTGTTTTGCTTTTTCATATTCTAACATTTCGTTCTCCTTTTTATAACTTTTTAAACAAGAGTATTATATTACATTTTTGTAAAATTCTCAAGTGTATAGCTTTTAATTTTAAATATCCTGGCTATGAATACATAACCAGGATTAAGTTATTACAGGATATCTAAAGCTACTTGTGCAAGTGCGCCCCTAATAGACTTTTCGCTACTCAAAGTTACTTGCCAGCATAATGCATTTCCCTTCATTTTCTCTGAAAGATATACAAGCCCATTATATCTAGAATTTAACTCTGGATTGTTTATCTGGGTAGGATCTCCCAAGAAAATGAATTTCGAACCTTCTGCAGCTCTAGTAACAATATCTTTAATGTCACAAGGTCTAATGTTTTGAGTTTCATCAATTATAAATACAGTTTTCGGAATGGTTCTTCCACGCAAAAATCCAATTGGCTGAATTTCAATAAACCCCCTTTGAAATAGTTCCATTGCTCTGTCCTTCAATGCTGCATTGTCTTCTTCAGGTGATTTTCTCTTGAAAATTTGCTTAAGGTTATCCATTATTCCTCCCAAATATGGTCCAACCTTTTCATCAATATTTCCAGGCAGAAAACCAATTTCCTCATTACTTACAGTTACTGTAGGAGATGCTACGAAAATCTGGTCATATACCTCGTCAGTAGAGTAGTTCCTTAACTTTTCCAAAGCCATTGCTATTGAGCAGTACGTTTTTCCAGTTCCGGCTGCTCCTTTAACTACAACTAATGGAGCAATTTCTGGAGGCGCAAGTAGACATTCCCAAAGCATTGTTTGCTCTGCATTCAACGCTTTACATCCATTGGGAAGTTTTCTTGAATATTTGAGTGGTACAATCTTCCCTGCTGAGTATCTACCTATTCCTTGATTAGATTCCGTAGAAATTTTTACGAACTCATTTTCCCTCCATTCATGAAATTCATGCTGATAGATTTCTCTAACAGATATTTCTCCATTTGCATACAGCTTATCCAATACAGTTCTAGATGTACTAACCTCTAAAAAACCCTTATACTGATCCTTAGGCGAAGGGAAAATTTCATCTTTGAACATTTCCGCTTCAATTCCAAGTTTATCAGCTACTAACCTAATTGAAGGATTTTTCGATATTAGTATTACATTCGGAGCCCCTAACTTCTTAAGGTCAAGGCAAACCTGATAGACCCTTTTGTCTAACAATGAAAAATTACTTAAAGAGTTGATCTCTTCATTAATTTCTCCATTGTCGACAATCCTTAAATAGCTACCATTTTTCTGTTTATATCCTCTCCTTGAAAGCAGTTCTTTAGGTGGAATGCTGTCAATGTATTCAATGAATTGAGCAGCTAAACGCTGTTTTTCCAAAACTCCTTTATATCTATAAAGGTTTTGGAGTATTGCCATTGGTATAACAATTGTATTGTCATCACCAAATCGCAATGTCGAAAATGCTGAAGCTAATGTTGCTTCTGTCCGTAGCACAAATGTCTTTCCCATTACAAAGCTTCTCCTTTCTAACTTATTATTTCAAACTCATTTGAGTTTAAAATACTCTTCTATCGACATTATCTGACAATTAGTATATCATTTTTTATACTCTCTTTCAATATTTTATTTTCAATTCATGTGTGATATACTTATTTTTAAACTATATTTACAGTTTTATATAATATATTTTAATTATTTTCTGCATCTGCTAAATTGCTTTCATCATCTGCTTCTTCAAATATTCCTGTATACATTTTATAATATATTCCTTTTCTATTTATGAGTTCTTCATGTGAACCCATTTCAACTATTTCTCCATTATTTATTACTATTATTTTATCTGCATTTACAATTGTTGATAATCTATGTGCAATTACAAAACTTGTTCTTCCTTTTAGTAATTTATTTATTGCTTCTTGTATTTTTACTTCCATACGAGTATCTACATTGCTTGTTGCTTCGTCTAATACTAATATTTGTGGATTATTTAATATTACCCTTGCTATATTTAAAAGTTGTGCTTGACCTTTAGATATATTTCCTGCATCATCAGATAGTATTGTATCATACCCATGTGGTAATCTTTTTATAAATGAATGTGCATTTGCAAGTTCTGCTGCTCTTATTATTTCTTCTTCACTACTTTCTAATTTTCCAAATCTAATATTTTCTCTTACTGTCTCATTAAACATTACTGTATCTTGTAATACTATTCCTATTGCTTCTCTTAATGATTCTTTATTTACGTCTTTTATATTTTTTCCATCTATTAATATTTCACCACTGTTTATGTCATAAAATCTCATTAATAGGTTTATTATTGTTGTTTTTCCGCGCTCCTGTTGGTCCAACTATTGCTATTGTTTCTCCTGGTTTAACATCTAAATTTATATTTTTCAAAATCATTTTTTCATTGTCATATCCAAAATATACATTTTTAAATTCTACATGACCTTTTACAGGACCAATATTATTTTTACCTGCATTTTCTGGAAATTCAACTTCTTCATCTATTATTTCAAAACATCTTTCTGCCCCTGCTATTCCTGCTTGTATTATATTGAATTGATTTGTTACTTCTGTTATTGGTCTTGAAAATTCTTTTGAAAATTTTGTGTATAATGCTATTGTTCCTACTGATATTTTTCCATTTATTGCAAGTATTCCAGAGACTATTGCTGTAATTGCTGTTGTTATATTGCTTAGTCCTCCCATAAGTGGCATTACTATACCTGCTATTGCTTGTGCTAAAAATCCTTCTTTTCTTAACTTCATATTTCTTGTGTTAAAGTTTTGTTTTACTGTTTCTTCTTTATTAAATGCTTTTATAACTTTTTGGCCTGATATGTATTCTTCTATATAGCCATTTACTTCTGCTAAAGATTGCTGTTGTTTTATGAATTGCTTTTTATTTATTTTTGCAATTTTTCTTACTATTATTAGCATTACTGGTAATGCTAGTATACTTATTAGTGCAAGAATTGGGCTTATTACTATCATTGCAATTAATGTTCCAACTAATGTAAGTAATGCTGTAAATATTTGATTTACACTTGTGTTTAATGCCATGCTTATATTGTCTATATCATTTACAATTCTGCTCATTAGTTCTCCATGTGGATGTGTATCAAAGTATTTTATTGGAAGCTTTTCAATTTTGGCAAATAAATCTTTTCTCATATCTTTTACCGCTTGTTGTGCTATATTTACCATAGTTCTTGATTGTATATATGAACATGCTGCTGCAAGTATTGCTATTGTAATATATATTGCTAATATTTTTATAAATCCAATTTTATATGAATTCTCTTCTGGATTCTGTATCATTGGAATTATATAATCATCTATTATTGGTTGTAATAATATGGATGTTGCTAAATTAAACAAAACATACAATATTATGAATATAACTACTATTGCAAATCCTTTTTTATGTTGTTCTAAGTATTTCATTATTCTTTTTATTGTTCCTTTTGTGTCTTTTGCCTTATCCCAATTCACATTCATGGCTCCTCTTCTACTCATTTTTTCCTCCTTTTATTCTGGCATTATTTCTTTTTGTGAGTTACTTATTTCTTGATAAATTTTATTGTTTTTTATTAGTTCTTCGTGTGTTCCAAATCCGACAAGTGTTCCATCATCTATAACTAGTACTTTGTCTACTTCTTTGCAGCTACTTATTTTTTGAACAATTAAAAATGTGGTTGTTTCTTTAAAGTTTTCTTTTAATGCTTTTCTTAAATTTAGTTCTGTTGTGCTATCTAATGCACTTACACTGTCATCTAATATTAATATTTTAGGATTTTTTATAACTGCTCTTGCTATTGATATCCTTTGTTTTTGACCTCCAGAGAAGTTCGTTCCTCTTTGTTCTACATGTGTTTTGTATTTATTTTCTAAGCTTTCTATGTATTCATCTATTTGGGCAATTTTGCATGCGTTTCTTATTTCTTCTTCTGTTGCATCTTCTTTTCCCCATTTGATATTAGATTCTATTGTTCCTTCAAATAGCCTGTTTTCTTGTAAACACATTCCTATACTATCTCTTAATGTTTTTATATCATAATCTCTTACATCTATATCATCTATTTTTACATATCCTTTTGTTACATCATAAAATCTTGGCATTAAATTTACCAAAGTCGATTTTCCTGTTCCAGTAGATCCTATTATTGCTACTGTTTCACCAGGTTGTATTGTAAATCTTATGTTTTCTAATATTGGCTCTCCTTCTGAATCTTTAAATTCAAAGCTTTCTATATTATATTCTACTTTTCCTTTTTCGATTTTTTTGTGTGTTGCATTTTCTTTGTTTTCTATATCTGGTTTTTCATTTAATACTTCTGAAATACGGTCCATTGATGCTTTTGCCCTTGAAAAGTTCATAAATACCATTGATAGCATTATAAGTGACATTAATGTCATTGTCATATAAGTTACTGATGCACTTATTGTTCCAACTTCTATTTGCCCACTCCCACCTATTGCTAAAACTGCTGCAACAGCTAAATTCATAATTAACATTACTGATGGCATTAGAAGTAACATTATTCTAAAACTTTTTATAAATGTTGTCATTAATTCTGTGTTTGCTTTTTCAAATCTCTGGTTTTCAAAGTCTTCTCTTACAAATGATTTAACAACTCTTGCCCCAATTAAATTTTCTCTTATTACACTGTTTACTTTATCTATTTTTGCTTGCACTAATTTAAATAATGGGAATGCTTTTTTTATAACTATGTACATTAAAATTCCAAGTATTGGTATTATTACTAAAAATATTGTTGATACTTTTGGACTTAGCCAAAGCATCATTACAACTCCTGCAACTAACATAAATGGTGCTCTAATAAACATTCTAAGAAGCATTTGTACTAAGTTTACAACCATTTCGACATCATTTGTTATTCTTGTTATTAGTGATGATGTGCTAAATTTGTTTATATCACTAAATGAATATTCTTGTATTTTTGAAACCATATCCTTCCTTAAATTCGCCCCAAATCCATATGCCGCTTTTGAAGAAAAGTACATTGCTAAAAAACCTCCCATTATAGCAAATATTGCAAATACTGCCATAATTATTCCGGTTTTTATTATATAATTTATATCATTATTAGCTATTCCAACATCTATTATCTGTGATAGGAAATATGGTTGTACTACCATTCCAAGACTGTCTACTATAATAAATATAGGTGCTAAAATTGCTGATATTATATTGCCTTTCATATATTTGGAAAATTGTTTCACTTTTATTCCTCCTTATTATTAAATTCTTTTTGCAATTTCTGCAAATTGTTCCATAGTTAAATTTTCTGCTCTTATGTTTTTTCCAATATTTAGTTCATCTAAAATTTGTTCTATTTTTTGTTTAGTTGATATTTTTGAGTTTGCTAAGCTATTTACTAATGTTTTTCTCCTTTGCATAAATGCTAATTTTATGATTTCGAAAAATTTTTCTTTATTTTCTATATATGTTATAGGTTCTTTCCTTAATGTTAGTTTTATTACTTGTGATGTTACTTCTGGCTTAGGTATGAAAGAATTGTTTGGCACATCTGTTATTTTAGTCCCTATCGCATAATAATATACCGTGTATGTAATTGCTCCTGATAAGCTGTCTCCTGGTTTTGCTATTAATCGTTCTGCTACTTCTTTTTGTACCATTACTGTTATTGATTCTAGTTCTAAATTACTCTCTAGAAGTTTCATTATTATTGGTGTTGTTATATAATATGGTAAATTTGCTACAACTTTTATATTTTTATCTTTATTCTGTTCTGCTATTTTCTTTAAATCTACTTTTAAAATATCTTCATTTATTATTTCAATTTCGTTTTTAAATCTATTACTTATTATATTTGCCATTTTTTTATCTAGTTCTATACATATTGTTTTTCCTGCATTTGGTATAATCGATTTTGTAAGGCTTCCTATCCCTGGACCTATTTCTATTATTAAATCTTTTTTTGATATATTTGCAGCTTTTATAATTTCTCCAATAATTTTTTCGTCTACTAGAAAGTTTTGCCCTAAGTTTTTATTTGCTGTTATTTTATATTGTTTTAATATTTGAATTGTTTCTTCATATAAATCCATACATTCACCCCATAATTTTGTAAAAAAACTTCTATTTATTATAATACATTTTTTTATTATTTGCTACCCTTTTAGTTTTATTTGCTATATTCTTTATTGCTTTTTCCATTAATTTACTGTATAATTTTTTTAAGGAGGAGGTTTAATGGATCGTGTTGCTATTATTTCCGATGTTCATGGAAACATAACAGCTTTAAGAACTGTTATAAATGATATCCATATGCGTGGTATTTCTAAAATTTTCTGTCTTGGTGATAGTGTCTTAAAAGGTGTTAGTCCTGATTTGGTTATTGATTTATTACATTCTTCTTGTGATGTTATTCTTAAAGGTAATTGTGATGAAGCTTGTGTTAACTCAAGAATTCGTACTTGGACTAAAGATAAAATTGGTCCTAATAGGGTTGACTTTTTAAAAAATCTACCTATATTTTTCGAATTTTATATGAGTGGATATTTTATACGTTTATTCCATGCTTCTCCATATAGCTTAGAACATGTTTTTAATCCTATGTTTAGAAATCATTCAACTAAATATTCTGATATTGAACTTGAAAATCCTGAAATGCTTTTTGAAAATACCAGTTTTATTAACAAGGCTACATCAGATGCAGTTCCTGATATTGTTGGATATGGGCATTTACATACTCCTTTTATTGTTAGATTTAAAAATAAAGCATTGTTTAATCCTGGTAGTGTTGGTGCTCCAATTGAAATGCTAAATACTATAAATGAAATTAGTACTAGTAGGTTCTCTACTGTTTCTTCATATATTATATTAGAAGGTTTCTATGGTGAAAAAGAACTTTCTTCATTTTCTTTTAACCTTGTTAGAATTCCATATAATATAGATGAAGAAATTGAACTTATAAAAAAATCTGATGTTTCTAATAAAGGAGAAATAATTTCTGCACTTAAAACAGCTATATCTTAATTTTATGAAAGGATGAATTATTTATGGATGAGATTTTAATAAAAGCAAAATCTATCTTAAAAAAGTATAATCAAGAGCATTTATTGTTTTTTTATGATGAACTTAATGAGTCTCAAAAAAAACTTTTACTTGAACAAATTTTGTCTATTAATTTTGAGGAAATTGTTTCTCTTTATGAACATTCTATGGAAGAGAGTTTTGAAGATTTAAATAATATATCTCCACTTCCATATATTGATAAATCTAAGCTTAATTATGATACATCTTATTTTTATATTGACATTGGTAATAAAATAATAGAACAAAATAAATTTGCAGTTGTTACTATGGCTGGTCGGGCAAGGTACTAGACTTCGGACATAAAGGACCAAAAGGTACTTTTGAATTAGATATTTCTCCTAAAAAATCTTTATTTGAAATAATATGTGATAATCTTAAACTGGCTGAAAAAATATATGGTATTTCTATTCCTTGGTATATTATGACAAGTTTTGAAAATGACCTTCCTACTAAATCTTTTTTTGAGTCTAAAAATTATTTTGGTTACAATAAAGATCTTATTAAGTTTTTTGTGCAGGATAAATTGCCTCTTATCGATATAACTGGTAATTTAATGCTTAGTGAAACTTTTTGTGTTAAAGAAGTTTCTAATGGAAATGGTGATGTTTTTTTTAGCATGAAAAAAAATGGAATTATTGATGATTTAATTAGTAAAGGAATAGAATGGATTTTTATTGGTGGTATAGATAATGTTTTATTAAAACCTGTTGATCCATTATTTTTAGGTGCTACTATTCATTATGGATTTAAATGTGCTTCTAAAAGTATTTTTAAAAC
>CALWZV010000021.1 GCA_944386115.1 uncultured Clostridia bacterium | reverse complement strand
CATATCCATTAAAACTTATTGTTATTTCATCTGCATTTTTATCTGTTATACTTGTTTGTTCTGAATAATATGATGTAGCTGCATCTCTTGAACTTCCTACTGCTCCTGTTAGTGTTACACAATATGAACTTATTCCTCCGTAATTGCTTACTGTATTTTCTTCTTTACTTACTAAACATTCATTATATGCATTATTCCATACCCCACTTGATGAATCTGTTCCTTGTTTGTTTCCATATGTGCTTTGGGTTAAATATGCTACTGCTCCCCATTCACTATTTTTCATCATATGTGAATCTACTTTATTTGTTAGCCCTTGTATATTTCCATCTTTTGTTATGTTTCTACATACTTTATATATGTTTTCTGCTGTTATTGATCTCCAGCTTGTTACATTTGGTCTTACCGTTACTTCTAGGTTTGGATTATTTCCTCCTCCGAATTTTACTTCTTCTGTACTATCATTATTTATATTTGCATTATTCTTTACTGCTATATTACTACTTGCTTCAAATTTTGCTACCCAATATCCTGTTGTTTCTTTCATTCCTCCTTGACTTGTGTCTTTTGTAAAACTTGGATGTACTACAAATTCTTCTCCATTTGTTACATTACTTCTTATTGCTTCTCCACCTTCATAATTATCTGTTGTGCCTTTTAAGAATTTTATATCCACATTTCCTGTTCCATTTGCGTTTTCGTGATATCCACTTGTTATTCTATAACTATATCTTGGTATCCATACATACATTCCTACTATGTCATCTTCTGGAATTGCTGTTCCTACTGCTGATGCCATGTAGTATTCTCTTGTATTGTTTCCACTTTCCCTTACTGTTACTACATTTGCCCATTGTTTATCAGTTGTATTATATGCATACCAATTACTTGTACTTGCATCTGCTTTTACCCAAGATGTTCCATTCCATGTTACTGGTATCATTCCTTCTGTTAGTACTGGTTCATTTACTCCTTCTAATTCGTTGTAACCTTCTTCTGTTTGGGTAATTTGTGAGTCTAAATCTTCTATTAGTTCTTCTTCTTGTTCTTGGGCTAATTGATAATTTTTAACTGCGTCTTTTGCTTTATCTGCTAATGCCCCATTTCCTAATGTTAAGTTTAATGTAAGTCCTGCTAATATTAGTAATATCACTATTGTTATTACCAATGCTATTAATGTTATTCCTCTTCTTTGTTCTCCTTTGTTCATCTCTTTTTACTCCTCCCTTTGTTTTATTTTTGCCATTTTCTTCATGTTTCATTCAATTTCTTCAAGTGTTTTCTTTATACTTCTTTAGTTTTTGTTTTAGGAAATATCATCTATTGCAAATATTTGTCGTTATATGTCATATGTAGTTTTACAAAAATATCTCAAGAAGGAATATTTTTGTTTAAAAATACTCCTTCTTGAGATATTACATATTTTTTAGTTAAATTATACCTCTCTCTCTCTCTCTCTCTCTCTCTCTACAGCTACAAGCGTTTGCTGACATTTTATTTCCTCCTTTGTCGTTCTCTTACTTTTTACATCTATATTTTAACAATACGCTTTTTCTTTGTCAAGATGATTTCTATTTGATTTTATAATTTGTATATGTAAAATCTGATTTATAAACTAACAGTAATAAATTTTGCAAAATAATTATTTTTTTATTTTGCTAACACATTCTTTTTTTATTATTTCATATGTTCTATTTCTTAGTTCTTGTACTTTTGCTTCTTTTATTACTAAATACCATAAATATGCTATTATAACTAATATTGCTATATTTTTAAAGTATAAAATAGCTATACTTGAAATAAATGTTAGTAATATTACTACTGTTTTTGATATTAATAATGTTATTTTATTTGCAATTTTTAAATTATATTTAATATGTATTAAATTTTTTACTATTTGTCCTCCATCTAGTGGATATACTGGAATTAAATTAAATGCTCCTATTAGTAAATTAGAATATATTACAGTTTCCATATGTTTTGTTTCTGCAATTACTCCTAAAATTATTGCTATTAGTATATTTATAGCTGGACCAGCTAATGCGATAATTACTCTTTTTATTGGTATTTTTAGCAAATCATAATCTTCAAATGTTACTGTTAGGCCAAATGGCATTATACTTAATGATTTTGGTTTTAGTTTTAAACAAATTCCTGTAATTAAATGTGCTATTTCATGTATTAAAGCGAAAAACATTATTATTCCATATATTTCTATCTGCTTTGTTATGCAAAATATAATTATAAATAGGAATATTTTTAAATTAATTTTTATTTGCATTACATTTCTCCTAAAATATATTCTGGATCTACAATTCTGTCTTGATACCTTATTTCGAAATGCAAATGCGGACCTGTTACATTGCCTGTTGAACCTACTTCTGCTATTTGTTGCCCTTGTGTTATTACATCACCTTCTTTTACATACATATCACTGCAATGTGCATACAATGTTACTACATCTCCATTTGAAATTCTAATTTGATTTCCATAATCCCCCTCAGTTGAAACAAGACTTACTGTTCCTCCCATACTTGCTACAATAACTGTTCCTTCGTCTCTTGCAATATCTATTCCAGTATGATATTTTGGAACAGTTTCTGTTGTTGGATTTCTAATTCCGAATCTGGAAGTTATAGTTCCTGTTAAAGGCACAATAAAAGTTGCAACCTTTTTTATTTCAGCACTATCTAAATCCATTTGGTTTATACTGCTAGATTCTTGAACGCTTTCTGTTGCAGACAATGTTGGTGTTTCTAAATTTTCTTGTGATGTATTTTCTGATGACGTGTTTTCTGCTTCACTTGTATTTTCTACTTCTTGCTGTTCATTTGTAGTATTATTTTGCTCTTCTAAATTATTGTTAGCTAAATCTCCAGTTATCATTTGTTTTATATTTTCATAATATTGCTGAATATTTATATTATAGTTTAAAATTTCATTTGTTTTTTTTATTACTTCTTCAGAAAATATGTAATTTCCATTTTGTATAAGATAATATATTAAATATATAGAAAAACATATTGCTATTTGTAACAACATCTTCTTAGTTTTCCCATGTTTAGAATAGCTTGTCACATTCACAGTTGCACTTGTTTTTTTTGCTTTATCTGCTATTTTCCTATTATATATTTCTTCTGCTCTTTTTATTTTCTCATCAACACTTAACACTCTTTCCATTTTTTAATTCCTTCCTTTGCATATTTATACAATAAAATACCTTTTCATTAGCATTTATATTTAAATATATGCTATGAAAAGGTACATTATTCTTAATATATTTTTAGAACATATTTATAAGCATATTTAATATTACAATTCCACTTAAGAAAAATGTAATTAGTTTAAGTCTATTATATTTTTCTAATATTTTTTTATCTTTTTTATCTGATTTTGCTTTTTCAATTTCTGAAAGGTAATTTGAAATTACCATTTGTGCCTCTTTAACAATATAAGCTCCTGAATCCTCTTTTTTATTTTTCTCTGATTTACTCAGTTTTTCTATATGCTGAATTTGTTTTGCTTTTTTATTTGGTTTTAGCACAACAATTGCCTCATCTACAATATTAGATGGTAAGTTTTTAAGAACAACAATATTTTTCATTTGTCCAAATTCCATATATACCTCCTAGAAACGTACTTTTAATAATTTCAAGACTAAATTATATTATCATATAAATTGCTTTGTACTATAAATCTTTATAATATAATTTTTTCCATTTTTTCTAGGATTATTCAATTTTAAAATAATTTTATTCTATTTCTATTACATTATATATTCCATTTGAAGTTATATCTGCCATTTTCATTATTGTTCCAAGTGGTATTGTTTGAAGTATTTGCATATTGCATTTATGATTACATGTATTTTGTCCTACTACTCCTCTAATACTCATATCTCCTACATATATGCATTTTCCAATTGTAGTATTAGAAATATAAATTCCTTTATTACTTACTATAATTTCTCCAGTATTATTATTTTTAGATAATGCAGAATCTATTGCTATTATAAATGGATTTTTATATGTATTTTTTATTTCTTCTATTACTTTTTGAATATTTCTAGCACATACTAAATTATTAAAATCTCCTATTACTTCTGTGTTTTCAGTACATTTGTATAAACAGTTTAGTTTATAGCCAACAAGTGGGCCAAAACTATCTCCTTGTACTCTATCTGTTCCTATACATAAAAATATTATATTTGAAAAACACTTATTATTAGTCAAATCTGATAATACTCTACTAAAATCGTTTACAAATTTTAAATATTCGCTACTAGAATTCATTACTATCATTCCTTCCAATTTTAATACTATATATTATGCAATATTTTTTGTCCTTATTCTCTTCTTTTGCTTGGTGCTATTATTATATTTATTTCATCACTCTTATTATATTTTTTAATTATATTCTCTGAAAAACCTGCAACTTCATTAGTTAAAATTATAGTTTTATATTTTTCATTTACCAATTTATCAATTTCAATATCTGTTTTTTCTAAATCATCTAACTCAATAACATCAAATCCTAATCCTTTGAACATTTTAAAACTATTGCTATCATTTTTAGATTTTATTAGGGATATTTTCACTTAAATCACCTTTTATTTATTTTTAGCCATTTTTTTGTTTTTATACATATTGCAAATTTGAAAATATACATATATAATTTGGTAAGGTGATGTTACTTGAATAAAACAAAGAGAAGAATTTTTGAAATTTCTATGAAGCTTTTTGCAGAAAAAGGATATGATGCCACAAGCATTGAAGAAATTACTGCTGTAGTTGGTGTTGCTAAAGGAACTTTATATTATCATTTCTCAAGCAAAGAAGAAATTTTTACATTCTTAATTGAAGAGGGAATGAAATTATTACAAAATAGTATTGAAATTAAAACTTCTAAAAGAAATTCTTGTCTAGACAAGTTAAAAGCAATTATATTAATTCAAATTAAAATAATTGTTAAATATCAAAATATTATAAGTATTCTTCTTAGTCAAATTTGGGGAAATGAAACAAGAAATATTAATTGTAGAAATCTTGTTTTGAAATATATAAAAAGTATTGAAAAAATTGTAGAAGAAGGAATTAAAAATAATGAAATTAAAAACACTAATCCTGAAGTGTTAGCTTCTCGGAATTTTCGGCTTAACATGTTCTACTTTGATATATAGATTGAAATCTGAAAAAGATATAAATGTTCAAGAATTATACAAAGAATATGAAAATTTGTTTTTTAATGGATTGTTAGCAAAGGATGGAAAATAAATGGAAAATATAACTGAAATTCAAAAATTAGCAAGCCAATGTTTAAATTGTAAAACCAAGCCATGTACAAAAGGTTGTCCTTTAGGAAATGATATTCCTACTTTTATTAATTATGTAAAAAATGGAGATTTGTATAATGCATATCTTACACTAAATAAAACAACCATTATGCCTAGTATTTGTGGTAGAATATGCCCTCATAGTAAGCAATGCCAAGGGAACTGTGTACGAAGCAAACTAGGTGCTCCTGTTCAAATTGGTAGAATAGAAGCATTTGTTGGTGATTATGCAATTAAAAATAATTATAAAGTATTTGATAAAATTCATGAAAAAAATGGGAAAAAAGTTGCAATTGTTGGTTCTGGTCCATCAGGGCTTACTTGTGCAACTTGGCTTGCAAAATATGGGTATGATGTAACAATATTTGAAAAAGAAAGATGTCTTGGTGGAATTCTAACACATGGAATTCCGGATTTTAGATTAAATAAAAACCTTGTTAAAACAAATATAAATAGAATTTTGGGATTAGGTATAAAATTTAAAACAAGTTGTAGTCTTGGAAAAAACTTCTCTATTGACTATTTATTAAAACATTACGATTATATTTATTTAGCTCTTGGTGCAAACAAGCCATTATTTATGGGAATAGATGGTGAAGAATCAAATAATGTTTTTGGAGCAAATGATTTATTAAAGTACAAATCTCAGCCAAATTTTGCTGGTAAAACTGTTTGTGTTATTGGTGGTGGAAATGTTGCAATAGATATGGCAGTAACTGCTAAAAAATGTATGGCAAAAAATGTTTATGTAATTTATAGGCGTTCTAGAGCCCAAATGCCCGCAGAACCGAAGGAAATTGAGAATGCTATTTTCGAGGGTGTTGAATTTTTATTTCAAACTAATATATTAAAAATACTAAGCAAAAATAATTATGTGTCTCAAATAGAATGTATTAAAACAGAACTAGTAAGCTCTCCAAATTCTACAAGAAAGGTACCTATTAATATTGAAAATAGTAATTTTTTGTTAAATACAGATTATGTTATAATGGCAATAGGTTCACAAACCGATTTAAATACTGTAAATAAGCTAAATTTAAGCATTAGTGAAAAAGGATATATAAAAACTGATGAAAAACTTATGACATCGAATGAAAGAGTGTTTGCAGGAGGAGATTTAATAGGAACTGCAGGAACTGTAGCTTGGGCAAGCAGAAATGGCAAAGATGCAGCAAACCAGATTTATTCTTTGAAGGTTTAAGAAAATTAAATATCTAGTAGTGGTAAAGCCCGACTTGCAATTTTCAAATTGCAGTCGGGCTTTATTTTATTGTATAGGAAAAATCGACAGTTTATAATGTTCATTCACCTATTAAATCAACTGCACTTTCTACTCCTATTCCTTCTAGGTTATAATAGCTTTCTGGTATATTTCCAACTATTACCGCTTCAGTCATTAAAATTTGATTTTTTATATCTGCTTCTATTGTCTCATATGGAGTTACTATATTTAACTCACATATTGCATCTAGATAAATTCTGTGTAATGTTTGATTTATGCCCTGATTTTTAAATTCTGATTTAAAATCTGTTATTATGCTACCAACTGGTATTATCTTTATTTTTACTTCTGGCCCAAATCCAGCTAAATACTTATTCTGAAACATAGCACCTATTGGAATTGATATATTATCATCTTCTAACTTGTTTAATTCCATTTGTGTATTATACGCAAAATCTGAAGCTAGCATATTTAGTTCTACTGTATTTATTTTTAGCATTTTTACGTTTCCATCTTGATCTTTTTCTATTTTAACTAGATCCTCATAATTTACATCTTTTAAAATTTTACTAGATTCCACATTTAATATTTCTGTTGCAATACCCTTTGCTTTTTCTAAACACATAGTATTAAACATTGGTGCAATTGCTTTATTCATATTTAATATTGTAGCAATCATAACAAGTACAATAAATAATGTTTTTATAATTTTTTTATTTTTTCTTTTGTTATTTAAAAAGTTTTTATCTATTGGTAACTTTATTTTTTTCCTTGAATATATGCTATCCATAGGCTATGCAGTTCTTATAGCAGAATATCTTGGTATAAATAATTGTTTCCCAACATCTATTACATTTTCGTTTTCTATACCATTTACTCTTTTTATATCATCTACAGTACTTTTGAATTCTTTTGCAATTTTCCATAGTGTATCTCCCTTTTTTACAAAATAAATTACCATACTGTAATTATCTTCTTGTTCATTTTCATTTGTTTCAATTTCATCAATTACATTTATTCTTTTCATATTAGATGAACTTATTGTAAATTCCAAATCTACTTGCAAATTTACTTTTCCCATTCCTTCATTTATGAAATTAGATTTTTGAACATCTATATGTGTTTCAATAGTACTTCCTACATTTATACCATCTATATTTTCGGAAAAAGTAAATGGAACATTAATAGTTTTTACATCTATTCCAGCTACACTATTTGTGCTAAATACGAATTTTAATATAATTTCTCCTTCATATATTATATTGTTTTCAGTAATTTTTTCACTTAATATATTAGCATTTGTTTCAACATCATATATTTTTCCTTCTTGAAGTTCTGGTAATTCAACTTTTTCTTTTATCATACAAATATCTTTTACACAATTTGTATAACATACTGTATCTATTACTTTTCTATTAAAATTCATATTAACACTTGGGCTGTATAAATCTTGTATTATATTAACTTCTTTTTTCTCATATGCAAAACATATTAATTCAATTTCAGCTTCTACATATATTGAATGCTCTTCTTCTGAGTTTGGTTTTATTACAACATTTTTTAATTTATATTTTAAATCACAAAAATTTGTTTCATCTACATTTGGTATATCTATAAATCCCATTACAGGTATTTTACTTTCTACTGTATTTATTCTATTATCTTGTGTTAAATACATCATTTTCACTTCTGCATCAGCTTTGGCCAGAACTTTATTATAGCTTATCTTAAAATCTTTATTCACAATTTTTACATTTGCCATTAAAATTTCTGCTAAATTATCTACATTATCTATTATTACAGTTTCTTTTGCATATGTTTTTGAACTTCCAAATCCTACTTGTGAGTTTAGTTCATATGTATTTGATAATTTTTGAATATCTTGTATGTTATTTATATCTTTTACAAGCTCAACATTATCATTAGAATAAACTTTTACATTTAGTTCTAAATTAGCTATTACATTTATTTTCCTTCCATTTAATACTTTACATTCAATTGATTTTATATTTACTTCTTCATCTAATTGCATACCTGGCTTTACGCCTTGCAAATCTACTATTTCAGTAAAGTCTAGTACTGTATTTAGTCCCCTTACTCTTCCTGTTTCATCATCAGCTAAATATGTTATATATATTTGTACAACTCCATCTATTCTTATTTTTCCATCTAGAACTTCTTTCTTATATACACATACTATTCCACTTGTATTCATTGCACTTATAATATCAGGCTTTATATCAGGTATTATTACATCTCCTTCACATATTAAAGACTCATTTTTTTGTCCAATTATTCTGTTTATACATAGCCCTTCTTTTGTAGTATCTACTACCATAAAACCCCCTCCTTAATTTTGAGCTATTATATTTATATTATGGACAATAAAAAAGATACCTATTTTTTCAAAATTAATTATATTGATTTATTTAATATTTTTTTCATTTCTTCATGCCTTTTTATTTTTTGTGTTGTTGTTTTTATTAATGGTTCATTTGTTATTATTATATCTCTTATATATTTATATGGTGGCATTTGTTTATTTATTTTTTTAATTTCTTCCCATATTGCTTCTCTAATACTATTTGCATCTTCTTTGTCACAAATATTTTTTATGTTTTCTTTATCATATACAATTTTACAAGCTAAATCTGAATCATTTAATCCTTTTTTTTCATAAACCATACTTTCTTGTACAAAATCCAATTTATTTATTAAGCTTTCAATTTCTTCTGGATATATGTTTTTCCCATTTTTAAGAACAATTACTGTTTTTTTACGTCCTTTTACATATACAAAACCATCTTTATCTATATAACCTAAATCTCCTGTATAAAACCATCCATCTTTTAATACTTCTTTTGTAGCCTCTTCATTTTCATAATATCTACTCATTACACTTGGACCTTTTACTGCTATTTCGCCAATTCCATTTTCGTCTTTATCCTCTATTTTTACTTCAACATTATACATTGGGAAACCAGTTGAACCAACTCTTTTGTATTTATCACTTTCTGCACTTACCACTGGTGATGTTTCTGTTAGGCCATATCCTTGTATTAAATTTATTCCTAAAGTATTAAATCCTTGTATGGTTTCTTTGTTTATGCTTGCAGCTCCAGATACTATTAGTCTTAAATGTCCACCAACTTTGTTTATTATAGGTTTGAATAAAATTTTTCTAATATCAATATGTAGTTTAAGTAGGAAATTTGATATTTTAGCCATTGTTTTTATAACTTTTGTTTTATTTTGTTCTTCTATTCCTTTAACAATTTTTTTATACATTGCTTCTAACATCAATGGAACACAAACAAATCCTGTTATTTCATATTCTACTAAATTTTTAGCAATATATTTTAGGCCATCGCAAAAAGCTATTGTTACACCACAACTTGTTCCTGTTAGGAAGGTAGTTGTTGATTCAAATGTATGATGTAGTGGTAAAAATGATAATAATACATCTTTTTCATATATTTTTATTATACTTTTAATTGCATTTATATTTGAACAAATATTATATTGTGATAACATAACTGCTTTTGATATAGATGTAGTTCCAGATGTAAATAACATTATTGCTTCTTTATCTTTATCTATTTTAATATTCTCAAATTTTTTATCTTTATTTTCTAATAGATTTTTACCCTTTTCTACAAGTTTTCTATATGAATATATTCCATTTTCATCTTTTTCAAAATCCATACAAATAAAATAGTTTATATTACTATTTTGTTCATCTTTTATTTTTTTAAATACTTCTAAATATTTTTCATCAAAAATTACACATTCTGCTTTGCTTCTTAAAATTAATCCTTCTATTTCATTGTCTGGTAATGATTTGTCAAGTGGAACAACCATAATGTTTGAGTTTGTTATTGCTAAGTAACTTACACACCATTCATATCTGTTTGGTGATATTATAGCAACTTTTTTGTTTTCCAAGTTTAAATCTAATAAAGCTGTACCTAAACTTTCTATTTCATTTGCAAATTCTTTATATGTTATCTCTATTGGTGTATTGTCTTTTACATTCTTTTTGAACTTAAAAGCAACTTTGTTACTATATTTTTCTTTATAAAGTTTTAAAATATCTCTAAAATGGTTTATTTCTTCAACATCATATAGTTTATTTTTCATTCTAATATAAGCCCCCCCTTAAATAAAAACCCTCTAAATTTCTTAATATATTTTAGAAGGTTTGTTTCTTTTTTTCAATTAGTCTGACCATTCAGTTTTTATTTATAGATTCCATTTTTAGTTTTACTTCTTGTAAGTCTTTCCAGAATAATATTTTTTTGCTTTCATCTCTTAATAATGCTGCTGGGTGAAATGTTGGCATATATAATATTTGTTTCTTTTCAACCCATTTCCCCCTATCTTTTGTAATTCCATATGTGTTTCCAAGAATGTTTTTTAATGCAATATTCCCTAATAATACAATAACTTTAGGCTTTACAAATATTACTTGTGCTCTTAAATAATCCATACAAGCTGTTGCTTCATCATTTTCAGGATTTCTATTTCCAGGCGGTCTGCATTTTACTATATTTGCTATATATACATCTTCTCTTTTTATTCCTATTCCTTCAAAAGCCATGTTCATTAACTTCCCAGCTTTTCCTACAAAAGGTATTCCTTCTCTATCTTCATCTGCTCCTGGGCCTTCTCCAATAAACATTAAATCTGCGTTTTTGTTACCTGTTCCTATTACTACATTAGTTCTGTTACTGTATAATCTACATTTTTTGCATTTTTTACATTCGCTTTCAAGTTCTTCCCATGTATTATACATTTTGCTCCCTCTTTTATATTAAACTTATCATTGCTGTTCCTACTCCAAATAGTCCTCCATTACTGCCCCTTCTAGAATGTATTTGATCACAATTGCATAAACTGCATATTTCACAATCTAAAATATTTTCTTCTTTAATTCCCATATCTATTAGCATTATTTTATTTACAAGAACAGTGTCTATTTTATATTTTTGCTTTCCATCTACTTCACCTATTGGTTCTATTATTTCATTTAATCTATTTGTATATTTAAAAGTTTCTTCATATGGTATTTTTACATCATCATGTACTTCAAAATGACATTTCCTTATACTAGGAGATATTGCAACTAAAATGTCTTCAGGTTTAGAATTATATTCTTCAACCATTTTATTTATCGTATTTTCTATTATTTTACCTAGAGTCCCTTTCCAACCAGAATGAACACTAGCAATTACCTTATTTTTAGGATCAAATATTAAAAATAGTATACAGTCTGCATTTAATGTTGATAATATTATTTCTTTTTTATCTGTTATAACTCCATCAATGTCTTTTAATTCATCAAGTGCAATATCTATATCATCTTTGTTTATTTTTCCATATATAGATTGTACATTATTAGTATGTGTTTGGTATGGTCTTACAACATTTATATAATTTAATCCTAATTTACCACATATTTTTTTATAGTTTTCAATAACAATATCATGATAATTCTCAATACTTCCATGCAAACTAAAATCCATGTTTCCTTTTTTTAATGTATATGCATGCTTAATAATATCGTCATATTCTAATAGCTTTTTGTATTGCAAATATGCTATATCATTTTCTACATGTATTACTACATCATTACTAAGATTTTTCACTTCTATTCTCCCCTTTTTTTATGCTCTCTAATACCTCTTCTTTACTATCAAAGTTTATATACATATAATCATTTTTAGCAAGTTTTGTATTGAATCCACATATTGCTTTATACTCACAATAACTACATGGAGTTTTTTTAGTTTTGGTATTATAAAATGGTTTTATATTTATATTTCCACTTAATATTTCTTTAGATATTTGTTTTAGTAACCTCATTGTATATTTTTGTAATAAACTAAATTCTTCTTTTGTTATTGTACTTGAATTATTTGAAATTTCTCCGTTTTTGTCTATATATACAGGAACAGAATCAGAATATCCATTTTCTAAAGTTTTATCCATCATTCTAATAATTTTTACATCTGCTAAAATTAATCCTTTCATTTTAAATTGCTTTTTTATTTCCTTTTCTATTTCTTCATCTGTTAAATTTTTTGAACATTTTAAATATGGTTCAACTAAATTAAAATAAAAAACTCCTGCTGGTATTGCATCTTCTGCTTTTGTTGTTGCATCTAAATATGTTAGTAATTGCAATTGTAAACCGAGCCTTTACTTCATTTAAGTCAATATTTCTTATAGAAGATTTATAATCTATTATTTTTAAGTATTTTTTTCCTTCATTAATTCCTAAATCTATTCTATCAATTTTTCCTGTTATTTCTACTTCTTGTCCATTTTCTAAGCTAAATTTTATTGGCGGATATTCCTTATTTTCTTTGAATTCCGCTTCTGTTCTTTTTATTTTAAATTCACTTTTTTGTAATTGATATACTATATATTTTATACTTTCTTGTATAACTTTTTTTAGTTTATTTGTTAAGCTTATAAACTTACTAGTGCTTGTAAATATATAGTTTTTATTTAGCTCTAATTTTTCTTCAATTATTTCATTTACAATTTCTTTTAGTTCATTTTCTTTTAAATTATTTACTGATATATCATTTTTAGTAATTCTTTTAAAGAATTCATCTATGACTTCATGCATAAAAGAACCTGTGTCTATTGCTTGAATTCTAAAACTGCTTTCCTCTTTTAATTTTAAACCATATTTTAAATGAAAAGAAAATGGGCATTTTCTATACTGCTCTAGCCTAGAAACACTGGTTTTTAAAACATTCCCATATAATTTATTTATACTTTTTCCATTCAAATTTTGTGGCATATTTGTATAATCTAATCCTTGAATTGCTTTTTGTAACTTTTCTTTCCACAAGTTATTTTGGTTATACCAGTTATAAACTTCTTCCCATGTTTTATCAATCTGTTTTGATTGTATTTTTAAAAGTAATTCATCAAATGTTGCATTAGCATTTGTTATGTCTTGACTAGTATTAATTATATCACTTTTCTCATTTAGTTGCAAAAATATGTTTTTGAATCTTGTTATATATATTGATGGTCTTAGTGCTCCCCCAGCTTTATCAGATTGGCAATAGGTCAAAATTAGCTTTTCTTCTGGTGTTGTAAAAGCTTTATACATATTAAATTGTTCTTCATATAGTCTTTCTAATGTAGTTTTTGCAATTTCCATTCCCATTGTTTTTAAATTTTCTCTATCTTTATCATTAAAAAAACCTTCTTGTTTTATATTACTACCAAAGATTCCATCATTTAAACCTATTATAAATGTAACTTTAACTTTGCTACTCCTTGATCTATCAATGTCTCCAACAACAACTTCATCTATTGTTGCAGGAATAGCTCCCAATGATTTGTTTTGTAACCCAATTTTAAATATATCTCTATATTTTTCGAAATTAGTATTTTCTTTACCTAGTACTAAAACTATTTCATCTAACACACTTACAATTATATTAAATGTTTGCATTAATTCATTTGCTAAATCTATATTTCCATTTGATTCTAATTTTTTTACTTTTGTTTCTATTTTTTCATTTATATTATTTGTTAATAGAAATTCATATAATTTTTTTGTTATTTCTTCATAGTTTTTAGAATTATCTACACTTTCTTTAAATTCAAGTAATGGATTAACAATTTTTCGTCTTAATTCATTTAATTTTTCGTCTTGTTCATCTTTAAAATTCCAATCATTCAAATACCATTTTTCCCCTTTAATCCCGTACTTTAGGCAATAATTTTCAAGTTTAAAAATATCATTTTTATCTAGATCTAAAAAATCCGATTTTATGTAATTAAACATTGATTCATATGACCAATTTTTAGAATAAATATCTAAAAGTGCCAAAATATATTTTATAACTATGTTTTGGCTCATATCTTTTTTTTCATCAATAAATACTGGTATTTCATACTTATTAAATACTGCTTTTATTATACTTGAATAATTATCTATATTTTTCGTTATTATTGATATTTCATTATATCTGTATTTTTTATCTCTTACCAAGCTAACAATTTCTTTTGCAATTTTTTCTATTTCAGAATATGGGTTTGTTTCTAAAAAAATTTGTATGTTTTCTACTTTTTCTTTATATTTTATTGAACTAACATTAGTAAAATTTCTAGACAAATATTCTAATTCATCTGTCTTAAATTTATAATATTTATCTAAATATATTATTTCCTCTGGTTCTCCTGAAATTTCAATTAATTTATTTATAGTTTGCTTATTCTGGTAAAATATATCTGTTTCTTTGTTACTTGTTCTAATATTTTCATCAGTACAAATAGTTATGTATACATTCTCTGCCTTTTTTAATATTTTATCTATTATTTTATATTCTTGTTTAGTAAAACCTGCAAATTCATCAATATAAATATCACTATTTTCAAACATTTCAGATTTTTCTATTTTTTCAGCAACTAATGTTAAACAATCCTCTGAATCTATAAATTTTTCTTTTATTTGATTTTCAAAACTTTTATATAACAAATACATATCTTGTAATTTATATTTTAAATATGTATTATCTGTTTTTTCTATTATGTTTTCTAATTTTTCTGTATTTATATTATGTTTCTTAAACTCTGTAAATGTGTTACATACTAATTCTGTATTTTCATTTGAGTTTGATAAAAATTTTAATTCTTTTTTCTTATCTAATAGCAAGTTATATATTAACATTGCACGTCCACTTATATCTAGCATTACATCAGCTGCACCAGAAACTTCTAAAAATATTCTATGTGCCATCCTATTAAATGTAATAACTTCTGAATTTAAAACTGCTCCATTTTCTATATTGTTTACTAATCTTTTCTCAGCAGAAAACGAAAATTGTTCTGGAGTAATTATATATGTTTTTTTACTAGGATTTTGCTTTATCTTATTATATATGTATTCACTTTTCCCTGTACCACTCATGCCACAAATTAGTTTTAATCCCATTTAATTCTCCTTTTTTTAAGATGTTTCTCTTTTCCAATAGAATAAATATTGCTGTGCAATTCCTGCTAGGTTTCCATATTTTTGTTTAGCAATTTTTCTTACTTCTTCTTTACTAACCTTATTTTCATCTGGTTTATTTATATATAAATCATTCATAACCCTTCTAACCCATACATCTACAGGAAACACTTCCAATCTTTTTAGGCTTGAAAATAGCATTACACAATCTGCAACTTTTTCTCCAACTCCTGGCAATTCCATTAGTTTTTCCCTTAGTAAATTTACATCTTTTATTTTTTCCAATTCTTCCAAATCAATTTGCTTTTCTAATATAATTTTTGTTGTATCATATATTCTTTTATCTCTAAATCCTAATCCTAATTCTCTTAAGTCTTCTACTGTAGCTTTACTTAATGATTCAACATTTGGAAAAGTATAGTATTCCTTGTTTTCGAAAAGAATTTTTTCTCCATATTTCTTTGCTATTCTTTCTATTATTTTTTTTATTCTTGGTATATTATTATTAGCTGATATTATAAATGAGATAATTGTTTCCCATAAATCCTGATTTAATAGTCTAATTCCACTTCCGTATTCTTCAGCAATTTTTAAATTCTCATCTACTTTTGCTAATCTTTCTTTTATTTCTTCATAGTTTCTGTTTAAATCGAAATAATCTTCTACTATTTTTTGTATATTTCCATCACATATTCCTGAAATTATTATACTATTATTTTCTTTTTTTACATTTAATACATTGTTTTTAAATATTCCTGTATAGCTTAAATCTTCTTGTACATTCCATCTAAAACATTGCCCACATTCAAATATATGAGTTGGTTCAAAAGATTTTACATTTTCTAGTTTATAAAACTGTTTTTCCATTATGTATTTCTCCTTGCTATTTTACCTTCTATAAATCTTTTAGTTGATTCTAATGATGATTTCTCTATTTCATACTCTTCTTCTGTTTCTTTTATATTAATATTTTTCTTGCTTGCAATTTCTTTTAAAATTTCTTCTCCCCACCAAGGATTTTTTACAAAAACAGGACCTAAAGTATTTGTAAATATTAAATTTTTATATTTTGCTCCTTCTTTTTTAGTTCCATCATTTCCATAGCCATATTTTACTTCTTCTAATGTTTCTGAACTATTTAGTTTTATATCTATCATTTGAATTTGAGACCCAATTATTTCTTTTCCTCCTGTAATTGGGAAATATATATCATCACCAATTACAGTATTTCTTTCATAACAATCCATATCTAAAATATTTAATCCTTGAATCACAGTATTATCATATCTTTTAATATTTTTAGCAAATATTGCACCAGATGTTCCTATTGATATTATATATTTTTCATTTTCTATAAATTCTTTTATTTGGCTCTCATATTTTTTTAAACTTTCTATAATTTTTATTATATGTTTTAATTCTCCTGGTGAGAAAAACATTATATCAATATTTTGAAAATCTATTTCTTCATCTAGTTTATTTATTCTATGTACATTTAATTTAATGTCAAAAATATTTGCAATTCTCTCAAATGCCATAATATTTCCTCTATCCCCATGTAAATTCAAAATATCTGGATACATCCATGCTAAATTTATTTCTTCCATTATTTGTTTTCCTCCTTTCCAGAAGTTAAATATTCTTTTATTTTATAATATGGTTTCATTCCAGTTATAAAATAAATATTATCTATTTCTGTGTTTTCTAATTCTTGCATTACTAATTCTATATTTTCTGTGTCTAATATTTTTATGTTTTCTTTATTTGCTCCTGCATATATCATTCTATTTGCACAATCATAACAAACTGTAGTTGAAAATGACACATATTTTTTTATACCAGATTCTACTACTTTATTAAAATCACAGTCGAAGAAATAAAATGTATTTGCATATGCTGGCTCGAAATCTTTTATTTCATATAATCCAATAAATAATACTTTGTCCTTTTTATCCATTGCAACAGTGTCTAAAGCATTTTGTAGAGTTTCTGGATTTTCTTGTTTCATTCTTAAGTAATTTATATGCTTACCTTTATATTCAATTTTTTCTCTTCTTTCTAATTTATTTATGAAACTTAATATTCCTTTTTGTATTTTATCATATTCAATTTTAAATTTTTTACAAATTGCAATACACACACAATAATTATATATATAAAATGGTGTTACATAATTTATATTATATATTTCATCATTGCATTTTATTGTTTTATTCTCATAATCTATCTCTTTTACTATATAATCTGCTTCTTGTTGTGATTTATAGTCGCAACAAGTGCACTCAAAATCTCCAATACTTTCTAAATTGTAATAATTATATTTTATTGGGTTTGAACATCTTGGGCATGGCATTGTAACATTATAAAAATCGTCTCTTATAAATGATTTTTCGTTTTTTTCAACACTAAAATATATAGTTTGTCCTGCTAAGGTTTCTAAAGACTTACTTCTTGGTTCTTCATTATTAACAAAAAGAGTCATTTCTTTATTTATTGTTCTTTCAAACATTCTATAAATAAAATCTGGATCCCCATTTCTTTGTACTTGATCTTTTTCTAAGTTTGTAATAACAAGGTTTTTAGCTGGTAATAATTTATGTATGTTTTCTAGACTTCTTTCATCTATTTCTAGAACTAAAAATTCTTTATTAAATTTTCCGAAACAATGTAGAATTTTTTATAAGGGTGGTTGCTACACCTGTTTTCATATTAGCTCCTTCTGAATTTATAGCAACTGCCCTATCGGCTGATTTTAATGTATGAGCAATTAAATTAGTGGTTGTTGTTTTTCCATTGGTTCCTGTAACCATTATTACTTTTTCTAAATTTATATTTTTGAAGTGTATTATGAAATCTCTGCATAATTTACATGCGATTTTACCGAGAAATATTACTTCCTTTTTCTTTATCGATAATATTAACCATAAATGCTACTACTCTACCTACTATAAGTGCTATATAAAACTTAAATTTTTTCATTTGAAACTCCTTTTTTATATTTTATATTTCTTATTATTCCACATTTTTTTAATATTGTAAATTACTTTTTCAAATTATGTTTAAGAAGTTATATTAACTTTTAAATCCTCTGCCAAAAACTTCTCTTGCATTTGATATAATTATAAATGCTCTTGGATCTATTGGCTTTATTATTTGCCTTATTTTTATTACTTCATTTCTAGAAGTTACACATAATATTACCATTTTATCTTTTTTAGTATACATTCCTCTTGCATATAGTCCTGTTGTTCCCCTCATTACATTTTCATGTATTTTTTCTGTTATTTCTTGGTATTTATCTGAAATTATAAACATCATTTTTGTAAAATATATACCTTCAAATAATATGTCTATTATTTTTCCCATTAAATATATTGCAATTGCTGAATATAATCCTATTTCAATTTCTTTGAAGAATATCATATTTAATCCAACTATTATTATATCTACTATTATCATTAAATTACTTAACCTTATTCCTGGCTTATACTTAGTTATTATTCCTGTTAATAATTCTGTTCCACCAGTTGAACTATCTGCTCTTAATATTATTGCAGTTCCAAGTCCCATCAAAATTCCACCATATATGCATGATAAAAACCTATCATTTGTAAGTGGCTCAATATTTTCAGTTAAGTTCAAAAAAGTAGATAATAATATTGTTCCAATTATTCCTCTTATTACAAACCCTTTCCCTAGTTTTAAAAATGCAATTACAAACAAAGGTATATTTAATATTATTGTTGTTGTTCCTATAGATATATTAAATAAATAATATGTTATTGTTCCTATTCCTGTAAAGCCACCTGTTGATAGTTGATTTGGTAGCAAGAAAAGTGAAACAGATAATGCCATTACTAAACTACCTGTTGCTATTTCAATTAAATTTAAAATTTGCCATTGCAATTTTTTCATAATACTTTTTGATTTTTCCATAAAAAAAAGCTCCATTAATATTATGAAGCTTTTTTATTTTCTTATTCATCTAAAAAATCTGTGTATTTTTTTAGAATATTAATTTCAAATTTCCCTTGTTTTATATTTTCATCTTTTACTATTTTCACTTCTACATCATATAAATGTTTTAATTTTTCTAAGTTTTCTCTTTTATATCCCACAACATTATTTACATCTTCTGGATTTACTTTTATTTCTACTTCTTTTACTTTTACATTGAACTTTTTAATTTTTTCAATTATACTATCATACCACATTGAAGCTTCTACTAGTTGTCTAAAATTTTCATGGTAAGGCCCAGCTATTACTTGACTATTTTTTGCCCTTGGGTCTGTAATTTCGTCTGTGTTTTGTAATCCAATTCTTATTACAGTTATGTTTTTAGTTTTAAAAAAGTAATATATTTCTTTACATCTTTCAATCGCCTGAGATAATTCTAATGGCTCATATTCTCCATTTTCATATTCTTCTGCAAGTTTTGTTTGTTTTATAACTAATACAGGATATATTCTAACAATTTTAGGTTTTAGTTTTGCTAACTGTTTTGCTGTATTTAGTTCATCTATTTTTGTACTTTCTGGTAAACCTACCATCATTTGATGTCCTAATATAAATCCGTGTTTTCTAATTAGTTTAGAAGCTTTTACTACATCTTCATATGTATGCCCTCTTTGGCATTTTTTTAATATATAGTCATTAGTTGATTGAACACCAAGTTCAATTGTTTTTACTTTGTATTTTTTTAGCATTTTTAATATTTCTTTATCTATATAATCTGGTCTTGTTGATATTCTAATTCCATCTATTTTTCCTTGTTTTATATATTCATTTGCAACTTCTAATAATTCTTCTTGTTTTTCTTTTTCTATTCCAGTAAAACTACCACCAAAAAAAGCTATTTCTCTTTCTACATCATTTTCTGTTTTAAAGTTTTTTAAATATAATTCAATAGTATTTCTTACATCTTCTTTTGTAATATCTTTTTTTTGCCCACTTATGCTTTTTTGATTACAGAATGTACAACTGTTTTTGCAACCTAAATGTGGTACAAATATTGGTATTATATATTGTTTTTTCATTATATATTCTCCTATTTCTCCATATTTTCTAAGGCTTCTTTTGCTGCTTGCATTTCTGCTGATTTTTTTGTTGTTCCAACTCCTACCCCTATTCTTTTACCATTTAAAGTAACTTCAGTTGTAAATACCTTATTATGATCTGGTCCTTCTTCTTTTATTACATTGTATTTTATTAATACATCTCCATGGACCTGCAATTTTTCTTGTAAAACAGTTTTATAGTCTTTCATTCCTACATTTTTGCTTGCTTTTTCAATTTCGTCTTTTAAATTTGTTAAAATAAAATTTTCAACAGTTTCTAGTCCTGAATCTAAGTATATTGTTGCAATTAAAGCTTCAACAGCATCTGCTAATATACTATGTCCTTTACTTTCATTAAAAGCTTTTTCACTTTTTCCTAATAGCAAGAAATCACTAAAATTATATTTTTGTGCTATACATACTAAGCTATCCTCACATACAACTTGGGCCCTAACTTTAGTCATCTCTCCTTCTTTTAGATTTTTGTAATTTTGGTATAGATAATTGCTTGTTATAAATTCTAATATACTATCTCCCAAAAATTCAAGCTTTTCATTACTTTCCACATTATGTTCATATGCATATGAAGTATGTGTAAAAGCTGTTTTTAATAATTCCTTATTTTTAAATTCAATATTTAATTTTTTTTCTAATTCTTGCATTTTATATAAACACCTCCTCTTAATATAGAATATAAAAATGTTCAAATGGGAACAGTTTCCCCTTTGAACATTTTCGCTCATGCACTGTCCACCTATTGTATCTTTAATTTGCATGTTCTTTTATGTATTCTACTACATCACCTACTGAAACAACTTTTTCAGCATCTTCATCTGGTATTTCCATATCAAATTCTTCTTCAATAGCCATTACTAATTCAACTATGTCTAATGAATCAGCTCCTAAATCGTCTATAAAAGATGCTTCTAATGTTACTGTGTTTTCTGCAACACCTAATTGCTCTACAATTATATCTTTTACTTTTTCAAATATTTCGTCTTGAGACATGTTGTTGGTTCACCTCCTTTAAATTAGTGGAGATAGCGTTTTGCCACCTTTTCACTTTTGTACTAATTTTATTATCTAAACAATATTATATGTATTCTAAAATGTCAAGCTTTTTCATTAATTTTTTCAAATTCTTCTTGCATCTTGCCAACAGCATTGCTTTTACTAAAGTTTTCTGCTTGTTTTAATGTAAAATAGAATAGAAAATCATCACTACTTCCATGCGCTTTTACTACAGGTTTTTTTACACCTAAGAATAATGCTCCACCATATTGTTTATAATCCATTGTTTTTGCAAATCTTTTTATTCCTGGAAGTGCAGGTATAGAACATATTGTGCTTAATATGTTTTTCTTTAGGCTTTCTGCTAATGTTCTTTTTACTAGTTTTCCCATACCTTCTACTGTTTTTAAAAATATGTTTCCTGTAAATCCATCTGTTACTATTGCATCTATTTCTCCTGAAAATGCTTCTCTTCCTTCTACATTTCCTACAAAATTAATTCCCAATCTTTCAGAATTTTCTTTTAATTCTTTATATGTTTCTCTTATTAGCTCATTACCTTTTGTTTCTTCTGTTCCAATATTTAATAATCCTATTTTGGGTTTTTCAATATTATATGTATTTCTTAAATAAATTGTAGCCATTTGAGCAAATTGTACCAAATTTAGTGGTTTACAATTTGTATTTGCACCAGCATCTATTAACATTAATCCTTTTTTATAAGATGGTAACATAGGGGCTATAGCTGGTCTATCTATTCCTTTTATTCTTCCTACTAATAATGTTGCACCTGTTAATAAAGCTCCTGAATTTCCTGCAGAAACAAATACATCGCCTTCATCTTGTTTTAGCATATTAAATCCGTACTACCATTGAAGAATCTTTTTTGTGTTTTATTGCTTCTGTTGGTATGTCTTCCATAATTATTTCCTCTGTTGCGTTTTTTATACTTATATTTTTAGGTATTTCAGTATTTAGTTCACTGATTTTTTGTTTTATTATATCTTGCTTCCCTATTAATACAATTTCAGACTCAATTTCATTTGCTGCCCTAATTGCTCCTTTTATTGCTGCATCTGGACTATTATCTCCTCCCATTGCATCTAAAAGTATTTTCATTTCTCCACTTCCTTTGTTTTATATTTTTCTATAATTATATCTATATTACTTAATTTGTATTTTATTAGTTTTTTATTTAAAAAGCAAGGCTTTCGACTAAGTATTCTAAAAAAAATTGTGACCTTTAAGAAACATTCCTTAAAGTTCACAATTTACACACTAATCTTGATGAACCCCACATAATGCATGTGCTACACACCGAGCACCGGGCGGAACCCCCAGCCGTTGTATGCACCTCCGCCAGCACTGCTGAAAGAGAACAATCCAGCAGCGGAACTGTAGGCGAAGTCACCTCCACGAAGGAAGAACGGGCCGCTCAAGTACGGAAAGCTAGAGTTGCCATTGTTCCAGCTGTATTGTCCGTTTGCACCATTTGATGTCTCCCATACTGCATCTCCATATCTATTACTATTTGCCTCGTAATTTGCTGTTCTATCTTCTATGCTATCTGTTGCTCCACTTCCTTGATATTCTGTTTTATACTTATTATCTACATTTTGTTTAAAATATGTTACATATGATGTTGTTCCATTTGCTAAATAGTCTGCCATATATTCCCATGTTCCTCCACTCATATCATATATTCCATATATATTTCCTGTTGTACTTCCTCTTACTCCATTTGTGGTATGGTATTTATAATATGTTTGGGTTTTGGGTGTTGTTGTTCCATTTTGCGCATACTCATTAAAACTTATTGTTATTGAGTCTGCATTTTTATCTGTTATATTTGTTTGTTCTGAATAGTATGATGTATATGCATTTTTTGAACTTCCTACTGCTCCCGTTAATGTTACTGCAAATGAGCTTACTCCTCCATAATTGCTTCCTGTGTCCTCTCCTTTGCTTATTAAACATTCATTATATGCATTATTCCATACTCCACTTGATGAATTTGTTCCTTGTTTATTTCCATATGAGCTTTGGGTTAAATATGCTACTCCTCCCCATTCACTATTTTTCATCATATGTGGATCTACTTCTCTTGTTAATCCTTGTATGTTTCCATCTTTTGTTATGTTTCTACATACTTTATATATGTTTTCTGCTGTTATTGCTCTCCAACTTGTTACATTTGGTCTTACTGTTACTTCTAAGTCTATGTTGTTTCCTCCTCCATATTTTACAGCATCTGTACTATAATTATTTATATTTGTATTATTTTTTTCTGCTGTATTACTACTTGCTTCAAATTTTGCTACCCAATATCCTTTTGTTTCTTTGCTTCCTCCTTGACTTTTATCTTGGGTAAAACTTGGGTGTACTACATAGCTTTCTCCATTCGTCTCTTTACTTCTTATTGCTTCTCCACCTTCGTAATTATCTGTTGTTCCTTTTAAGAATTTTATATCCACATTCCCTGTTCCATTGGCTGTTTCGTGATATCCACTTGTTATTCTATAACTATATCTTGGTATCCATACATACATTCCTACTATATCATCTTCTGGTATTTTCGTTCCTACTGTTGATGACATATATTCTTCTCTTGACATATTAGTCCCATTTTCTTTTACTGTTACTACATTTGCCCATTGTTTATTTGTTGTATCATATGCATACCAATCACTTGTGCTTTCATCTGCTTTTACCCATGAGCTTGAGCTTTCATCCCATGTTACTGGTATCATTCCTTCTGTTAATACTGGCTCATTTACTCCCTCTTGGCTATTATATCCTTCTTCTGTTGGATTCATATTTTCCTCTAATTCTTGTATTAGGTCTTCTTCTGCCTCTTGAGCTAATTGGTAGTTTTCTGTAGCCTCCTTTGCTTTTTGGGCTAATCCTCCATCACCTAATGCTAAATTTATTGTTAGTCCTGCTAATATTAGTAATATTACTATTGTTATTACTAATGCTATTAAGGTGATTCCTTTTTCTTGTTTTCCTTTGTTCATTTTTTTGTTTCCTCCTTTTATTGTTTTTGCAATTTCTTTGCATCTTAAGGCGATTAAAATCTTCCAAACACATCAAAAAATCTCATTAAGGGCAATCCTCTTTAAGCAAGATTTTTACATCTTGCTTGTTTTGGGATTGTCCCTAATGAGACTTCTTCTATTTGTTTTTTAGTTAAATTATACCTCTCTCTCTCTCTCTCTCTCTACTGCCCCAAGGCTTTCCTGTCATTTTGTTTCCTCCTTCGTTTTTTCTTATATTTATATTTTAACAATCACTTTTTCCTTTGTCAATAGGATATGGGAGATGAAATATAAATATACTGACTAAAATTTACTATTTTTTAAGTTGTAGGCCATCCTTAAAAGCATCTCCAACTCTTTCCGTAACTTTATAATATCCATGTGTATATGGATCAAATGCAATAGCATCTACTAAAGTAATATCAACATTTTCTCCATTCATCACTTTTTCATCTGCAGTTACATTTACTACTTTTCCAATTACACCACAACCATATTCGTCATCTTGATATTCTATAAATTCACATTCAAAGCATATTGGGAATTCATTTATAATCGGTGCATCTACATTTTCTGATTTTGTTACTGTAAGTCCGCTATTTTCAAATTTGTTTGGAGTATTATTCCCTGATACAACTCCGAAATAATCTGCTTCTACTACATGTTCTGCATCTGCTATACTAACTGTAAATGCTTTTCTTTCTTTAATATTTTTAACAGTCTTATGTGTCTCTGTTAAGTTAAGTATTACTTGATTTCTTGATAACATAGTTCCCCATGCTGCATTCATTACATCAACACTCCCATCTTCATTATATGTTGCAATCATTAATACTGGCATTGGGAATATTGCCTCTGTGTTTTTAATGTTCTTTCTCATATAAAAACCTCCTATTCTTAAATCAATTTACATTATCATTATCAAATTATATTATTATATAATTAATTTGTAAAGTACTTATTTATAGCTTTAATTTGAATTTTTAGTCAATTTTCCTACTCTTTTTTTCTACCCAGCTACTAAATTGTGATTTGTTATTTATTCCTTTTTATAAATATTATCCCTAATATTGAAGTGATTAGTATAACCATAATTGGTGCAACTTTAAAAAATATCCATTCAAATGCATGCCATATAGTTCCAGTAACAGCCCACTCAGGAAGACTATAATCCCAATTTTGATATGGACTACCTAATACTGCTAATAATATAAAAAGTAATATGATACATACATCCATAATTATTAAGAATTTTATTGTTCTTTTTCTTTTTTGTTTTTGTTGCGTAGATAGTTGTTCATTTATAACTTCTAATTTTTCTGATATTACTTTTAGATCATTCTTTTCCTTTTCATCGATATTTTCTCCCAAAATTTTACTAACAGGAGTATCAAATACCTCTGATATAGCTATTAACATTTCAGCGTCTGGAACAGATAATCCTTGTTCCCAT
>CALWZV010000020.1 GCA_944386115.1 uncultured Clostridia bacterium | reverse complement strand
TGATATAGATGCAAATGGTATAGTACATGTATCTGCAAAAGACATGGCAACAGGAAATGAACAAAATGTTTCAATAACAGCAAGTTCAAATCTTTCAGAGGAAGATATACAAAAAGCTGTAAAAGATGCAGAAGCACACAGTGCAGAAGATAAAAAGAAAAAAGAAGAAATTGAAGTTAGAAATAATGCTGAAAGCTTAGTTTATAGTAGTGAAAAAACTTTAAATGAATTAGGTGATAAAGTTTCAGGAGAAGAAAAAGCAAAAGTAGAAACAGAAATATCAAATGTAAAAAAGGCATTAGAAGGAACAGATACTGAGCAAATAAAACAAGCAACTGAAAAATTAACAACAGTATTTTATGAAATTTCTGAAAAATTATATAAACAAAATGCTACAAATGCACAAGGAGCAGCGGGACAACAAGATGCTCAATCTAATCCAAATACAGATCAAAATGGTAATGTATATGACACTGAATATAAAGTAGAAGAAGACGGGAATGATGAAAATAAATAAAGAAAGGTGAGGATGGGGTAATATAACCTCATAGAGACTATGGCTGAACAAAAACGAGATTATTATGAAGTATTAGGAGTTTCTAAATCAGCTACAGACGAAGAAATAAAAAAGGCGTACAGAACTTTAGCAAAAAAATATCACCCAGATGCTAATCCAGACAACAAGAAAGAAGCAGAGAGCAAGTTCAAAGAAATAACAGAGGCATATGAAGTATTGTCAGATAAACAAAAAAGACAAATGTATGATCAATTTGGACATAATGGACCAGCTGGGTTTGGAAATCAGGGAGGAAATGGATATTATTCATACACGAGTTCAGGATTTGATGGATTTAGTGGATTTGATGACCTAGGAGATATTTTCTCATCAATTTTTGGTGGAGGTTTTGGAGGCAATAGACAAAGTGTAAAAAATAACACAGGTCCAAGAAAAGGTGCAGATTTAGAAACTGGAATAGAAATAACTTTTGAAGAATCTTATTTAGGTGTAAAAAAAGAAATTAGCTTAAACAGGAATGAACAGTGTAGTACATGTCATGGTGAAGGAGCAAAACCAGGAACAAAACCTGAAAAATGTACTGTATGTAATGGAACAGGTCAAGTTAAACAGGTAGTAACAACAATACTTCGGACAAATGCAAACAACAAGAACATGTACTAATTGTAGAGGAGAAGGAAAAATAATAAGAACTCCATGCCCAGACTGTAGACGGTAAGGGAACAATAAGAAAACAAATAAAAATACAAGTAACAATACCAGCAGGAATAGCAGATGGGCAAGTCGTTGTTATAAGAGGAGAAGGAGAACCTGGTCTAAGAGGTGGACCAAATGGGGATTTACACATTCAAGTTAGAGTAAAAAGACATAATATATTCACTAGAAAAAATGATGATGTATTATGTGATATACCAATAACATTCACACAGGCTACACTCGGTGGTGAAATAGAAGTGCCATTGGTAAATGGCAGTAAAGAAAAATATAAAATACCAGAAGGAACTCAAACAGGGACTAAGTTTACACTAAGAGGAAAAGGATTTAAAAGTTTAAATGGAAGTTGGAATGGAGACTTTATATTTTCTGTTATTATTCAAACACCTAAAAAGTTAACTCAAGAACAGAGAAATATACTTGTTGAACTTGCAAAGACAATGAATGAACAACCACCAATAAAGAAACGTGGACTATTTGGATAAACAGTATGTTTTATAATTTAAAACAGAGTGATACAATGAAAATTTAAAAGCAAAGTTGTTAATAAATATTTGCTTTTAAATTTTTTATTGTATATAAGCTTTTTAAAATTATATAATATTACATGAACATAATATTTTAATTTAAAAATGGAGGAAATATATGCATAAGTTTTTTGTAGAAAAAGAAAATTTAGATTTAGAAAACAGGAAAATTATAATTAATAGTGATGATGTGAAACATATAAAAAATGTATTAAGATGTAAAATAAATGACAGATTGGAAATCTCTGTACTTGAAAATGATCATTTTCAGGAATATATAGTTGAGATAGATAGAATGGACGAAGAAATTTTGTGTAATATTATTGAAGAAAAGCAAATAAATAATGAAAGTAAAATACATGTACATATCATACAAGCTATTCCAAAGGCGGATAAAATGGAATTTATTATTCAAAAATGTACCGAAATACGGGGTAAAAGAATTTACTCCATTAGAAATGAATAGATGTATAGTAAAATTAGATGAAAAATCTAAAATAAAAAAAATAGAAAGATGGAAAAAAATAGCTGAAACTGCGGCAAAACAAAGTAAAAGAGATATTATTCCTAAAATAAATAATTTTCATAATATAAAAAATATATTTGATTTAATTAAAGAATATGATATATTAATATGTACATATGAAAATGAATCTGAAAATTCACTAAAAAAAGAATTGTTAAAATTAGATAGAAAAAAGGAATTAAAAATTGCAATTATTATTGGACCAGAAGGGGGCATAGAACCAGAAGAAATTGAACTATTAAGAACAAAAAAAGCAAAAATTGTAACAATTCGGAAAAAGAATTTTAAGAACAGAAACAGTTCCTGTTGTTGTTTCAGGAATTATAATGTATGAATTTGATGAAATGAATTAAAATGGAGGATTATATTATGGGAAATTCCAAAAATAAATCTAAAAATATTCCTAAAGATAGTAATAAAAGCACGAGTAAAAACAAAAATAATATGAAAGATAAGGATGTAGTTAAAGAAATAAAGAGTGACAATAAACATAATGTGATTTTAGAAAAAAGATACAAACTACCAATTGAAATTAAAAGAAAAATCTATAAAGACATTACTTTTAACATTTTTATAGCAATATGTTTAATGTTGTATTTTATAATATTAGTTTTAGGATGTAAAAACATTGACAAGGATGTATACATTATAGATTTAAAAGTATTTAGCATATCATTACTTATTGCATCAATTTTTATATTTGAGAAAGCATTTAAAAAAGATAATGGGAAGCTTGCAATAAGAGGAATAGAGGTTTTAGTAATAGCCTTCTTTTCACTATCTTTGCAGTATTTTTTATTTGGATTTACAAATTTACAAAACAAACTAATTATTCCGAATTTAATTGTAATATTGTTTGCAATATATTATTGTTTCAAAAGCATAATAATTGATATATTAGAAAAGAAAAAATATAAAAATTCATTAAGTGATGTAAAAGAAATTGTTGACAAAAAGGGGAAAAATAATAAATGAGAATATTTATAAAAGGAATATTGCACTTTATTGTGCTAATTGTATATAGGGTAAAAAAAGTTGGAGAAAAAAACGTACCAGAAAAAGATGCATGTATTATAGCTCCGAATCATGTACATGCACTAGATTCTGCTGCAATTGTTCTAACTGCGAAAAGACAAATAAGATTTATGGCAAAAGAAGAATTATACAAAAATCCAATACTAAGATGGCTTGCAAAAGTGTTTGGGATATTTCCTGTTAAAAGAGGGGGAAATGATATTGAGGCAATAAAAACTTCTTTACGAATATTAAAAAATAATGAAGTATTGGGTATATTTCCAGAAGGTACAAGAAATGGAATGGCAAAACATGAAAAAGCAAAAAGTGGAGCGATTATGCTTGCAATAAAATCTGGAGCACCAATTATACCTGTTGGAATACAAGGAAGTTTTAAGCCATTTACAAAGGTGAAAATAAATTATGGTAAACCTATATATTACAAAAAATATGATAATGAAAAATTGGACAAAGACTTACTAAATAAGCTAACACAAGAACTTATGGAGGAAATTGTAAGATTGACAAATGAAAAAATCTAATATATAATATTTAGGTTAATTTCGTACAAAATAGGGGTAAGTGATATGGGAAATAATAAAATAAGAAATGTAGCAATAATTGCACATGTTGATCATGGAAAAACAACATTAGTAGATGCTATGCTTAAACAAAGTGGAATATTTAGAGAAAATGAACAGGTAAAAGAAAGAGTAATGGACTCAAATGATTTAGAAAGAGAACGAGGTATAACAATTCTTTCTAAAAATACATCTGTGCAATATGGAGATATAAAAATTAATATTGTAGATACACCAGGACATGCAGATTTTGGTGGAGAGGTTGAAAGAGTACTAAAAATGGTAGATGGGGTGCTATTGTTAGTTGATGCATTTGAAGGTGCTATGCCTCAAACAAGAGAGGTATTAAAAAAATCATTAGCACTTAATTTAAAACCAATAGTTGTAATAAATAAGATAGATAGGCCTGGTGCAAGGCCATTAAAGGTTGTAGATGATGTTTTAGAACTATTTATTGAGCTAGGAGCAAATGATGAACAACTAGATTTCCCAGTTGTATATGCTTCAGGGAAAAACGGAACAGCTAAGATGAAACTTGAAGAAGAAACTACAGACTTAAAATGTTTATTTGAAACAATTATAAATACAATAAACCCACCAGAATGTGATGAAAATGGTCCAACTCAAATGCTTGTATCAAATATAGATTATGATGAATATGTTGGCAGAATGGGAGTTGGGAGAGTTGAAAGAGGAAAGATAAAACAAGGACAAAATATAATCTTATGTAAAGATGATGATAAACAAGAAAATGCTAAAATAGTTAAAATATATACTTACATTGGATTAAAAAAAGTAGAAATTGAAGAAGCAGAAGCAGGAGACATTGTAGAAATAGCAGGGGTTACAAATATTCATATAGGAGATACAATATGTGATCCGAGTTGTATTGAAAGAATAGAATTTGTAAACATAGATGAGCCTACAGTTTCATGTATATTCAGTGTAAACAATGGACCATTTGCAGGAAGAGAAGGAACATTTGTTACATCAAGACATATAAGAGATAGGCTATATAAAGAACTAGATAGAAATGTAAGTTTAAGAGTTGAAGATACATCTTCATCAGAATCTTTTAAAGTTTCAGGGCGTGGCGAATTACACCTTTCTGTTTTAATTGAAACTATGAGAAGAGAAGGATATGAGCTTTTAGTTTCAAAACCAAAAGTAATAATAAAAGAAATAAATGGGAAAAAATGCGAGCCAATGGAAACTTTAGTTGTAAATATACCAGAAGAATGTGTTGGAACTGTAATAGAAAAGCTAGGAAGAAGAAAAGCTGAAATGGAAGATATGTATGCAGAAGAAGATGGAAGAACATCAATACAATTTAAAGTACCTGCTAGAGGACTTATTGGATATAGAAATGAATTTATGACAGATACAAGAGGGGCAGGAACGATGAGCCATGTCTTTAATGGATATGAGGAATATAAAGGAGAAATATCTTCAAGAACTAGAGGAACAATAATTGCATTTGAAAAAGGAACTGCAACTACTTATGGATTATATAATGCACAAGAAAGAGGAGACTTATTTATTGGGGCAGGTACAGAAGTTTATGAAGGAATGATTGTTGGGCTAAATGCAAGAAGTGAAGATATAAGTATAAATGTATGTAAAGAGAAGCATTTAACAAATACAAGAGCTTCTGGTTCAGATGATGCATTAAGATTAGTTCCACCATTAGAACTTTCTTTAGAAAAAGCAATAGAATTTATAGAAGATGATGAACTAGTAGAAGTTACTCCTAAAAATATCAGGTTAAGAAAAAAAATATTAGACAGTAAGACAAGAGAAAGAGAAGCAAGGAAAGATTTAGCTTAAAATTAATAGGAAAATAAAAATGGATAATAAAAAATTAGAAATAATAAAGAAAAAAGCAAAAGAAGATCATATACCAATTATAATGGATGATACTTTAGAGGTAGTAGAAAAGTTATTAAATAATATAAATGCCAGCAAAATACTAGAAATAGGCACTGCTGTGCGGATATTCAGCAATATGTTTTTCAAAATATTTGAAAGAAAATGGTAGAATTGACACAATAGAAAAAGATGAAGAAAGAGCTAAAATAGCAATAAAAAACATAAAAGAATTAAATTTACAAAATAAAATAAATGTAATATGTGGAGACGCAGTAGAGATCTTAAAAGAATTAGAAGAAAAATATGATGTAATATTTATAGATGCTTCAAAATCAAAATATCCAATTTTCTTAGAGCATTCATTAAGACTAAGTCATGAAAACAGTCTTATAATTGCTGACAATGTATTATATAAAGGATATGTACTAGGAAACTATAACAAACATAAACAAAGAACAGCAGTTACAAATTTAAGAAAATTTTTGGCACAAGCAAAAGAAAATAAAAAATTAGAAACAAAAATTATGGAAGTTGGAGATGGATTAGCAATTATTCATGTAAAAAATAATATATTATTCTAGAAAACATTTTAAAAAATTGGGAATAATATATATAAGATATACATGAAAGGGATGATTATCTTTGGAGAAAATAAGATATTTTGATCATGCAGCCACTACTAATGTAAGAGAAGAAGTACTAAAAGAAATGCTACCATATTTTAGTATTGAATATGGTAATCCATCATCATTATATAGTTTAGGAAGAAGAAGCCATAAAGCTGTGGAACTATCTAGAGAAAAAGTTGCCAAAAGTATAAATGCAATGCCTAAAGAAATTTATTTTACAAGCTGTGGAAGTGAAGGGAATAATCTTGCAATTAAAGGAGTGGCAAGAGCAAATAAAAATAAAGGTAATCATATTATAACAACAAAAATCGAGCATCCTGCAGTACTTCATACATGTAAATCATTAGAGAAAGACGGGTTTGAAGTAACATATATTAATGTTGATGAGAATGGAATTATTAATTTAAATGAATTAAAAAATTCAATAAAAAAAGAAACTATTTTAATTAGTGTAATGTATGCTAATAACGAAATAGGAACAATACAGCCTATAGAAGAAATAGGGAAAATAGCAAATAGTAATAATATATATTTTCATACAGATGCTGTTCAAGCAATTGGGAATATAAAAATAGATGTAAAGAAAATGAATATTGATTTACTCACAATATCAGGGCATAAGTTTTATGGACCAAAGGGAATTGGAGCATTATATGCAAATGAAAATGTAAAATTCGATAAAATACAAGACGGAGGTCATCAAGAAAAAGATAAAAGAGCTGGAACTGAAAATGTTGCTGGAATTGTTGGAATAGGAAAAGCAATTGAAATTGCATATAAAGAAATAGAAAAGAATAACAATAATTTAAGATATTTAAGAGATTATTATGTACAACAAATTGAAAATAAAATTCCATATATAAAAATTAATGGAGATAGAATAAGAAGACTTCCAGGGAATAGCAATATATCTTTTGAAGGTATTGAAGGAGAAGAATTATTATACAAATTAGATATAAAAGGAATATGTGCCTCAAGTGGTTCTGCATGTACTTCTGGAACAATGGAGCCATCACATGTACTAACTTCAATTGGCTTACCATATAAATTGGCACAAGGAGCATTAAGAATTACTTTAGGTATTGAAAACACAAAAGAGGACATAGATTACTTAGTTAATACATTGGAAGAAATAATTAAAAAGATAAGAAATAAGTAAATAAATATTTATAAAAATGTTGACAATATATTAGTACTTTTGTAAAATTGTGTAAGAAAGAAGGGAATATAATGAAAGCAATAGAACTAAGAAATAAGTATTTGAAATTTTTTGAAAAACATGGTCATAAAATAATACCAAGTAGCCCATTAGTACCAGAAAATGACCCATCTGTATTATTCACAACAGCAGGAATGCAACCATTAATTCCATACTTACTTGGAGAAACACATCCAGCTGGAAAAAGATTAACAGATTATCAAAAATGTTTAAGAACTGATGATATAGAAGATGTTGGAGACACAGGACATCTAACATATTTTGAAATGATGGGAAATTGGTCTTTAGGAGATTATTTTAAAGAAGAATCAATAAAAATGAGCTATGAATTTCTAACAACAGAATTAAACATTCCAGTTGAAAGAATATTTGTTACATGTTTTGAAGGTGATAATGATTGCCCAAGAGATATAGAAGCAGCAAAAGTTTGGGAAAAATGTGGAATTGCACCTGAAAGAATTTTCTTTTTTGGGAAAAAAGAAAATTGGTGGGGGCCAGCAGGAACACATGGACCATGTGGACCAGATACAGAAATATTTTATGATACAGGAAAAGAGAAATGTTGTAAAACATGTAACCCTTCATGCGGATGCGGAAAATATTTAGAAATATGGAACAATGTATTTATGCAGTATAATAAAACTGTTGATGGAAAGTATGAAGAATTGAAACAAAAAAATGTAGATACTGGTCTTGGATTAGAAAGAGCAACAATGATTTTACAAGGAAAAAACAATGTATTTGAAATAGAAATTTTTAAACCAATACTAGAAGAACTAGAAAAATTCTCTTCAAATCATGACATGAAAAGCTTTAGAATAATATTAGATCATTTAAGAGCAAGTATAATGCTTGTTCAAGATGGAGTAAGACCTGGTAATATAGAACAAGGTTATATTTTGAGAAGATTATTAAGAAGAACAATAAGACACTTCAAAAAAATAGGAATTGATATTGTAAATTTAGAGAAAATAGTTGATAATTACATAGATATATTAGGAGAATTATATCCAGAACTTACAGAAAACAAAGTAAAAATTAAAAATGTTATAGAAGAAGAAAAAAACAAATTTATAAAAACACTTGCAAATGGTGAAAGGGAATTTAACAAAGCATTAGTTAAAGCACAAAATAGTAATGAAAACATAATAGATGGACAAGTTGTATTTAACTTATATGAAACATATGGTTTTCCACCAGAAATAACATCTGAATTAGCAAAAGAGCAAGGCTTTGAAGTTGATTTAAATAAATTTAATGAATTGTATAAACAACATCAAGAAAAATCAAGAGCAGGAGCTGAGCAAAAATTTAAAGGTCGGTTTAGCAGAAAAGAATGAAGAAACAATAATGTACCATACAGCAACACATCTACTTCATAAAGCATTAAGAATTGTGTTAGGAGATCATGTTGCTCAAAAAGGTTCAAACATAACAACAGAAAGGCTAAGATTTGACTTTTCACATCCTCAAAAAGTAACTCCTGAAGAAATAAAAAAAGTAGAAGAAATAGTAAATGAACAAATACAAAAAGATTTGAAAGTTTCTGTAGAAGAAATGACAGTAGAAGAAGCAAAAAAATCAGGAGCGATAGGCCTATTTGAAAACAAATATGGTGATATAGTAAAAGTATATACAATTGGTGACTTTAGTAAAGAAATATGTGGTGGACCACATGTAGAACATACAGGACAACTTGGAAAATTTAAAATAATAAAAGAAGAAGCAGTTTCAGCAGGTGTAAGGCGTATAAAAGCAATTCTTGAAAAATAATGGAGGGAAAGTTATGGAAGAATGTATTTTTTGTAAAATAGTAAGAAAAGAAATACCAGCAGATATTGTATATGAAGATGATGAGATTTTAGTGTTTAATGATATTAAACCAGTAACTCCAATTCATATGTTAGTTATACCAAAAAAACATATTGAATCAATAGTAGATATAGAAGATTTGGATAAAGAACTAATGGGTAAAATATGTTTAAAAATAAAGGAAGTAGCGAAACTCAAAAAAATAGATGAAAATGGATTTAGAGTTGTTGTAAACTGTGGGGAGAATGGAGGTCAAATGGTAAAACATTTACATTTTCACATATTAGCAGGTAAAAAATTATCAGATAAAATAGTATAATATAGAAAAAAGTAAAAAAATATGATATAATAAATATATGCTATGATTTATACTAGTATTGAACTTTCTTAATTTAAATAATAGGAAAGAAAGGAAATGATGATATGAACAGTAGTAAATATAGTAAATTACTAACAGCCATACTTATAATAATTATAATACTTATAATTCGGAATTTTAGTATATTTTGCAATAAGTATATATAGGAAGAATACTACTCAGAAACAAGTTGAAACTGGAGTCGAACAATTTTATAATGAAGTTGGAGTAGGAAACAACACAACAAATACTGATAACACTACAGTAGGAAATGTAGAGAATCCTTTTACACCAATAGAAAATGTGTCAGAAGGCGGTACAACCCAAGAGAAAATATATTACCAAGGTTATGAAATGATAGGAACTATTAGAATACCTAAAACCAATCTAGAATGTCCTATATTAGAAGAAGTAACTAAAGGTTCTATTGAAGTGGCTGTTGCAAAACTTTATCCACCAGGAGTGCAGTTAAATCAAGTTGGAAATATTGTAATTTCTGGTCACAACTATAGAAATGGAACATTTTTCTCAAACAATAAGCAATTAGAAATAGGTGATGTAATATATATAACAGACATAACCGGAACACAAGTTGCATATACCATATATAATATTTATGAAACAAATTCAGAAGACACAGAATACATAACAAGAGACACAAATGGAGCTAGAGAAATTTCACTAACAACATGTACAGATGAAAGTGATAATCAAAGGCTTATAATATGGGCAAGAGAAAGCTAAGAAAGTTGATTTTTTTCATTAAGCAGTGCATTAGACAATAGAACAAAAAGGAGGTCGATCATACATGGATATAATGAAAAAAATCAACAGAGACTTTATTATCAAACAATCATATGAACGCTTATTTTCATATGTCATTAATTATCCGTTTGTTCGTAATATTTCTTTTATTGCAATAGATTCAGAAATAGATAATAATATGTCAAAATTGGATATGCCTAAAAAAATAAAAAATTTTTTTATTACATCTAAAAGCAAAAACATAAAACTTAAGAGTATGCTTATTAAAAAAATTACGAAGAGAATCATTAAAAAAGTTGAGAATACAGACATTATAGTATCAATTTTCATTAATGACAATGATAATAGTAACACTATAAAAGAAATTATAAATATATTAATAGCATTGTTTAATGCTCAAAGGGATAATATCAAATTAATTAATATTAAATGTGATAATGATAATTACTATAATTATATAATGGATTCTATTATTGCATTACAGTTTCAAACAAAAAGAGAACAGTATGAATACATATATGATATTACATGTGACGAATTAGATAAACATTTTGAAAAAGAAAATTTCTGCGATTTTCAAAATGATAGATGTATTGCTAACAGAAATAAAATGTCATCAAAAGACATAATGGGATGTTGTTATTCTTTTACATATAATGTTTTGGGCGACATTAAAAATAAAAAAATATGTAAATTCTTAAAAGGAAAAAAATGCACAACAAAGTGTATGGCTTGCAAATTATATACCTGCAAATATCTAAGAAGTAAAGGCATTACTTTTAAAGCTAAAGATAATGTTTTGCTAAGTTCATTTTTCAATAAGAAACAGTTAAGAGTTTTATCGTGTAACTATTTTATATCTAAAGAGGAAATAATAGAAAAATTATTAGAAAAAAATTATATGCCATATATAATTTATTATATTATGTGTAAAGAGTACATAACAGTTAAACAATAGATTATTATTCTTTCTGATTAATTTTATTTATGTATTTACTAAACTTGTCTAATATTATTACGAATGTTTCGCGTGTCAATGACATAATAAACATGTTATGGTAATCCCCATTAAAATATTTATGTTTTATTAATTCTCCTTCTACTTTGAAACCTAAACCATAAAGAAATTTAAAACTTTCTTTATTATAGTTAAACACAGTGCAATAAATTTTTCTTATTGGAAAGTTAGTAAAAAGATAGTCGTAAAATAAAATTCCTGCTTCTAGAGCTATTCCTTTTGCTCTAAACTCTTTTAATATGAAAATTGTTGTATATGTAATTCCATTATTATAATCGAAGTCATGACTATAAATAAATCCAACAGGTTTACAAGTTTTATTATTTATAATTATCATATACGTATGATACGATTTTCGAATCTTATTTTTTAGAACAGCTAAAAAATTCCAGATAGACAAAAGACTTGAATCATTTGTATATAGCTTTCTAGATTCAATATCATTATAACACTCGAAAAGAAAATTGTTATACTTTTCATCATATAAACTAAGAGTTACATGTCTACCAGTTAGGAAAAGTTTGTCCATTTATTTCTCCTTTTCATAAAAATCTTTGCGAAAAAGTGTAAAAATATATTTGTCATAATACTCTCCCGAGTAAAACTTATATTTTTTCAAACAGCATTCCAAGTTAAAGTTAAAATTCTTTAAATGTCTAATATTTTTTTTATTATATTCATACTCTTCATAATAAATTTTTCTTATAGGAAAATAAGTAAATAAATAATTATAAAATATATCAAATGCTTCAGTATATATTTTATCATCTTCGTTTTTTATAAAAATTTTAGTATATAAATATCCATCAGTTTGGTTGTATTTATAGCTATAAATACAACCAACAGGTGTGTCTTTTTCTATTGGAACAATAAACAACAGTATTTGAAGTTTTTTATCCATTAAATAGTCATATAATTCTTCTTTTGATAATATATGTTCTTTTTTTAGGAATAAATCGATTGTGGTTACATTTATATACCATTTGTATGCTTCTTCAAAAAAAATCTGATCAAAAGGAACTAATCTTATATTTTTTGACTTTAATGATAAATTACTCATAATTTCACTCCAATGGTATAAACTAATCTATTTGACGATTATCCGGTAGACACGGACTACACGGAGAACAAGGTCTACATGTAGGATAACAATCATTATCATCGGGAGTACATTGCATTGGTCTATCCTCTGGTCTACAAGGATTACATGGAGAACATGTTGGAGAGCAACCATCACTTGTGTCATCAGACAAATGAAAATTATCCATAAAGCCTTCTGGCGTAGTACAAAATATTGATGGTTTAACCTTTTTCATTCTTAGTTCCTTAATTTTAGACAAAATTGTTTCAACATCCATTTCATTTCACCTCATTTTGTTACTTTTATTATTTAATTCTTTAGTACATTCACTTATTTCCTCCCATATTCCTGTGTATGGATTGTAACAACATCTCGGATATTTACTAAACATATTACCATATATGCCTATTGCTAATGGTCTACAATCATGGCAACAATATCTATACTCACAATCTTTGCAAACTTCTATATTGTCTTTCGTTATTGACCATTTTTTTATTATTTCATTTTTAAGATAATCTTCATTATCAGCTTTAATATTACCGACAATGTCGTTTCGAGAGAATATACAAGGCAATACGTCACCGCACGATGTTATTGCAATTTTACCATTCCAGCAAGAATTATAAAAGTGATTTCGAATAAAATCTTTTTCACTAGTATGAAATACTGGCCTAGTATTGTATCTGCTTTTTAATATGTTTATATTAGAAATTGCATGTTTTTGGTGACTTTCAAAACAAGTTGGTCTAACTACATCATAGCCTGAGTATTTATGTCCTATTGATTCAATGTACTTTTTGATTTCATCTAAATAGGCCTCATTTTCTTTCATTATAATTATAGCTATTGAGGTATTCACACTATATTTTTTTAGCAATTCTAAACCTCTTCTATTTTTTTCAAAACTCCCATTAACTTTGGTTATAGAATCATGTACAACAGGATTATGTCCATAAACAGATACTCTTACGTTTATGTTATATCTCCCAAGTTTCTTTGCTATAGTCTCATCAATTAACGTTCCGTTTGTAAACAAATCAATTCTTTTAAAACCTTTTTTATGTGAATAATCTAAAATTTCCATGAAATCCTTATGCATTAATGGTTCGCCACCAATTAATTGAATATTTTTACAATCAATATCTAATAATTTATCTATTATTTCTTTCCAGTCATTAATGGAAAGAATACGAGATTTATTTATTACGGAATTACCAAATTCACCATAACAATGTATACATCTTAAATTACATAAATCAGTTAATTCCAACCAGGCAAATTCTATACCAATACTATTTCGTTCTATTAATAAATTGTTATTATAATTAATGTTTTCCGTTAACAATTTTAAATCTTTTAATTTATCCAAATATTCAAGATCCTTTTTTGATAGAGCAATATTAGTATTAGTTATAACAGCGTCAATCAAATATTTTCCATATTCATTTATTGAATAAACCTTATTATTATTTAAGTCATAAATTGCGGCATTCTTGTATCCTTTTATAAAATAACATTTTTGACATAGAGATAATTGCATAATTTCAAATCCTTTTTAAATAATTAAAGTATTTTACTATTTCCAAAAAAAATTATAACATTTTTGTAAATTTTTGTCAATATTTATCGTTACATTACGATAGCATATCGTTACATTACGATAGCATAAATTTTCTTTTTCATGAAAATCATGGAATAATTAGAAATTTATAGTGTTACAATAGAGGCAAAACAAAAAACAGAAGAAACGATTCAAGTAGCATAAATTAATCTAAGCAAAAATTAATTTTTTTAGAAAAACTACTAATAACATTTAATGTAATTAAAATGAAATAAAAAAGAAATAATAATGTAACAAACTACAAGAAGCTACAGCTACAATGAAAATACAATTTTACCCTAAAATTCCATATATACAAAAAAACACTATTATGCTAGAATTAAGCTAGAAAAATAAAGTAAAAATGGAATAGGGGATATATATGAATAAAAAACAAAATTCATTAATAATTCTATTTGTATTAATATTACAAATAATACTACAAGTATTAATACCAATACAGTCAATTGCAACAGATGAAATAATAACAATACAATGTAATGATATTAATTTTTACAATGGTTTGGTAGAGAAATTGGGAACAAAAATACAATCTAAAAATGATACAGAAAAAACAATAACAATGACAAAAACTAATGTAGAAAGTATAACTAGAATTAATTTAAGTAACCATGGTAGTACAAGTAACATGAAAATAACAGATATATCTGGAATAGAAAACTTCACAAATTTGACGTACTTGGATTTGAGTTCTAACAGCATAAGCAACATAAGTGTATTGGCAGGACTAACAAATTTGACGGAATTGGATTTGGGGTGGAACAGCATAAGTGACATAAGTACACTATCAGAGCTAACAAATTTGACGGACTTGAGTTTGGGTTATAACAACATAAGTGACATAAGAGCCCTATCAGGACTAACGAATTTGACGTACTTGGATTTGAGTTCTAACAGCATAAGCAACATAAGTGTATTGGCAGAGCTAACAAATTTGACAAGCTTGGAGTTATATCATAACAGCATAAGCGACATAAGTGCCCTATCAGGGCTCACAAATTTGACGTTTTTGGATTTGAGTTATAACAGTATAAGTGACATAAATGGATAGGGAGGACTGAGAAATGTGATAAGCTTGGAGTTGAAGACTAGCAGGATAGATGGAATAAGTGGATTGGCAGGACTAACAAATTTGACAAGATTACACTTGCGAATTAACAGCATAAGCGACATAAGTGCACTATCAGGGTTAACAAATTTGACGTACTTGGGTTTGCAATATAACGACATAAGTGACATAAGTGCATTATCAGGGCTAACAAATTTGACGAGATTGGAATTGAATAATAACAGCATAAGTGACATAGGAGCACTAACAGGGCTAACAAATTTGACGGACTTGAGCTTGTATGGTAACAGCATAAGTGACATAAGCGCCCTATCAGGGCTAACAAATTTAACGGACTTGTGGATGTACGATAACAACATAAGTGACATAAGCGCCCTATCAGGGCTAACAAATTTGACGCTCTTGCAATTGGGTTCTAACAACATAAGTGACATAAGAGCCCTATCAGGGCTAACAAATTTGACGCTCTTGCAATTGGGTTCTAACAACATAAGTGACATAAGTGCATTAACAGGGCTAATAAATTTAACGGAATTGTATTTATCTGAGAACAGCATAAGTGACATAAGTGCACTAACAGGGCTAACAAATTTGACAAGCTTGGGATTGGGTAGAAATAAAATTCAAACTACAATATCTAAAAATGGAATCCAAGAAATAGAATTGCCACAAATAATAAAAGCAGCAAAAGATAGTAATAGTAAAATATATACTGAAAGTGAATATATTCTCACAAACTGTACATTAAGTGAAGATGGAACTAAAATTATAGTAAATACTAATGAAGTTACAAGTGCAAGTATAGAAATACAAGACGGAAATGCTGATGGCACTACTTTCACAGTAAATGTAGAAGATACAACAGAACCAGAAATAAAAGATACTACTCCACCAGAAGCAGAAGTAAAATATAGTATAACAAGCCCAACAAATCAAAATGTAACAGTAACAATAACAGCAAATGAAGAAATACAAGAAATAAATGGTTGGACACTATCAACAGGAAAAACAATACTAACAAAAGAATATACAGAAAATACAGAGGAAACAGTAATAATAAAAAATTTAGCAGGAAATGAAACAACAAAACAAATTAATATTAGTAATATAGATAAAACAAGTCCAGAGATAGAAATAAGCTACAGTCCAGATAGCCCAACAAACCAAAATGTAACAGTAACAATAACAGCAAATGAAGCAATACAAGAAATAAATGGCTGGACACTATCAACAGATAAAAAAGTGCTAACAAAAACATATAGTGAAAATAAAAGTGAAACTATAGGAGTTACAGATATAGCAGGGAACATAACATCACAACAAATTAGTATAAATTACATAGACAAAACAACACCAAAAGCGACAGTAAGCTATAGTACACAAAATCCAACAAATCAAAATGTAACAGTAACAATAACAGTGGATAAGGAAATACAAGAAGTAGAAGGCTGGTCATTAGATGAAAGTAAAAAGATATTAACAAAAGAATACACACAAAATGGAGGAGAAAATGTTACAATAAAAGATCTAGCAGGAAATGAAACAGAAGCAATAGTTCAAGTATATAATATAGACAGAACAGCACCAGAAGCAACAGTAGATTATAGCACAACACAAGAAACAAATGAAAATGTAGTTGCAATAATAACTATAAATGAAGCAATACAGGTACCAAGTGGATGGATACTAGATGAAGAAAATGGGTTAATATATAAAGAATATGATGCAAACACAGAAGAAACAGTAATAATAAAAGATTTAGCAGGAAATGAAACAGAAGTGAAAATTATAATAAACAATATTATAAAACCAAACGCAGAAAACAATGAAGGAGAAGGAAACACGAATACACCAAATACAAACGAAACAGGAGGCGAACAAATTCTAATACCACATGCAGGCTTAAGTACAATAATCCCTATAATAATCATAGTAGCAATATTTGGAACAATAAGTTTAATTAAATACAAAAAATATAAAGAATTCTAATTTAAGATTATATGTGTCAGCATGTTTTCAAAATAAACTTTAAAAACATAAGCCCTAAAAACCTTATCCTTTAGGGCTTTTTTAGAAGCATAGTGTTTTCTTAAAGCAGTATAATATTTTTTTCACAAAATCCAGGAATAATTAGAAATTCATGTTGACAAAATCATAAATATAGAGTAAAATATTAAAGCAGTGCAAGATGGTGGATGTAGCTCAGTTGGTTAGAGCGCTAGTTTGTGGCACTAGAGGCCGTGGGTTCGAGTCCCATCTTCCACCCCATACACTAAAAATATAATATTGGGATGTAGCCAAGCGGTAAGGCACCAGACTTTGACTCTGGCATTTCGGCGGTTCGAATCCTCCCATCCCAGCCAAAAATAAAATAACAAAGAAATCCTTGTAATTATTAAGATAACAATATTACAAGGATTTTTGCTTTTTGGGGGAGAATACCCCAAATATATAATTCAATCTTTTGTTTACATAAGATAATGTTTAGGATATATTGACAAAAAAAATAGAATGATATAAAATAAAAAAATAATAAGCATTATAAATACCAAACTACACAAAAAAGGGGATTGATTTTAATGAATATATGGCATGATATAGAGCCAAGCAGAATTAGTAAAGACAATTTTATGGCTGTAATTGAGATATCAAAAGGTGGAAAAAACAAATATGAATTAGATAAAGAAACAGGAATGTTAAAGTTAGACAGAGTTTTGTATACAGCAACACACTATCCTGCTAATTACGGATTTATTCCAAGAACATATGCAGATGATAATGATCCATTAGATGTATTAGTATTATGTCAAGAAAAAATCATATCATTAACACTTGTGGAATGTTATCCAATTGGTGTACTAAGAATGATAGACAGTGACGAACAAGATGAAAAAATAATAGCTATACCAGTAAAGGATCCTTTTTTAGATTGCTATAAAGATATAACTGAAATTCCAAATCATATTTCTGCAGAAATTATGCATTTCTTCGAAGTATATAAACAATTAGAAGGAAAACAAACTATGGTAGATAAGATTTTAGGACGTGAAGATGCAGAAAGAATTATAGATGAATGCATAAAAAATTACAATAAAAAATTTGTACAGAAGGAGAATAATTAATGATAATAGAAAAATTAATTTTTAATTTTCTAGCATTATTCTTTTTTGTGTTTATTTTTTTCAAGATGATAAAGAAAAATGATACAAGCTATATAACAATATTAATTATACAAATGATAGGAATATCATTAAATTTTTTAGAAATTATATTTAATATATTTACAGAAATAAGCAATAAAATTATAATGTATTTGTTCTCTGTAATTTTACCACTTATAGTATGTTATTTAGAAACAAAGAATATAGTATTTTTAGAGATAAAAAATATTACATTGGCAAAAATATGCATGATATTAAAACTTGATAAAAAGGCTAAAAAATTACTTATAGATTTAGTAACAAAATATCCTGAAAATTATAAAGGACATAAAATGCTAGGCAAAATTTATGAAAAAGAGGGAGGAATGAGAAAGGCAATTGATGAATATGTAAAGGCAATTGATATAAAAAACAATGATTATGATACATATTACAAAATTGCTTTTCTTTTGCAAGAATTAGATAAAAACAAAGAAGCAGAAACTATGCTTACAAACCTTATAAAAATAAAACCAGATTATTATGAAGCTTCAAATCTTTTAGGAGAAGTCTTGTGTAAGCAAAATAGATTCAAAGAAGCAATAAACATATATATGGATGCATTAAAATATAGACCAGAAGATTATGAATTATATTATAATCTAGGTATTGTTTATACAATGATAAACGATTTTCAAAATGCTAAAGTGTGTTATGAAAAAGCTGCACAAATAAACCATGAATTATATAATGCACATTATAGCTTAGGACAGTTAGCACTTTTATCTCATGATTTAGATTTAGCAGAAAAGTATTTTACTGAAAGCCTATATGGCGAAGATGTTGAAGCAAAATCATATTTCCAACTAGCAAAAATATATATGGCTAAAAATAATAAAGAAAAAGCCATAATATTTATTAATAAAGCGATAGAACTAGACATACAATATAGTAAAAAAATAGATGAAGAGCCAATTTTTATGCCAATAAGAAAATATATAATTATACCAGAGCAAGCACATGAAGAGCCAAAAAATGAATTAAGACTTGAAGAAATGATAGCACAAAAACATTTAGAAGAAACATATAATGTTGTTAAAGATATGGAAATAAATAATGCTGAAAAAGACTTAGAAAAGAAAGAAGCAATTGAAAGAAATGAGCAAATTGAGAACAATGAAAAAACAAAATTAGAATAATAAAGAAAGGGTGAGTGTTTTGGAAAAAAAGATATCAATAATAGGTGGAGATTTAAGAATTGTAAAGCTAGCTGAAATGCTTGTAGATGATGGATATAAAGTTTATACACATGCATTAGACACTGCAAGAAGCTTAAAACAAAATGGAAAGGTAGAAGAATTTGAAAAAATTGAAGATGCGGTTGAAAAAGCAGATGTTGTTATTGGGCCTATTCCATTATCTAGTAATAAAAGAGACATTAATACACCATTTAGCGAAAAAAATATATCATTAGAAGAATTATTTTCAAAAATTAATAATAAGTTATTTATAGCAGGAAATATAAGTGATAAAGCATATGAACTTGCAGAAAAGAACAATGTTGAAATTATAGATATATTAGCAAGGGAAGAACTAGCAGTTTTAAATACTATATCTACAGCAGAAGGAGCAATTCAAATTGCAATACAGGAGACTGAAAGAACTTTACATGGAAGCAAAGTTTTAGTAATGGGATATGGAAGAGTTGGAAAAATATTATCAAAAATGCTATTTGGATTAGGTGCAAAAGTATATTGTGAGGCAAGAAAAACATCTGACCTAGCATGGATAAGAGCATATGGATATGAGCCTATAGAACTAAAAAACTTAAGACAGTACTTAAGTGAATTTGACATTATAATTAATACTATACCAGTATTAATCTTAGGAGAAGATTATTTAAAAGATTTGAATAAAGATTGTTTAATAATAGATTTAGCTTCTAATCCAGGAGGAGTGGATAAAGCAGTAGCAAAGAAATTAGGAATAAAAACAATATGGGCTTTATCTCTACCAGGAAAAGTGGCACCAATAACTTCAGCACAATTTATTAAAGACACAATTTATAATATTTTAAACGAAAGAAATAACAAATAGAAAGGATAAAAAATGTCAATAATACAATCTATAATACTTGGAATAATCCAAGGAATAACAGAATTATTACCAATTTCTAGTTCGGCACATCTTTTTTTAATACCATGGATTTTTAGGTGGGATAGTTCAGCACAATTTAATATAGAATTTGAAGCTTTTGATGTTGCATTACATGCAGGAACATTACTTGCAATAGGGATTTTCTTTTTCAAGGATTGGATTAATTTAATAAAATCTGGATTTAATCAAATAACTAAAAAAACTAACACAAAAGAAGGGAAAATGTTTTGGTATATAGTTATTGCAACAATACCTGGAGGATTAATAGGATTAGTCTTAGACAAATTTGTAGAAGGATACTTAAAACAACCATTAATAATAGGAATTGCACTAAGCATAATGGGAATTTTACTATATATAGTAGATAAAAAAGCAAAATCTAAAACAAATTATGAAGATATGAATTTTAAACAAACCTTTTTAATTGGACTATCTCAAAGTTTAGCATTTATACCAGGGGTTTCACGCTCTGGAGTGACAATGACTGTAGGAAGAATGCTTGGAGTAAAAAGAGAAGCAGCAGCAAGATATTCATTTATGCTTTCTGCGCCTATAGTGCTTGCTGCAACAATATATAAATTTAAAGATTTCAATTTTAATTTATCATTTATTATAGGAATAATCACAAGTTTTATTGTAGGAATTATTGTAATAAAATTTTTGCTTGAATATTTGAAAAAAGGTAGTTTTAAGATATTTGCAATATATAGAGTAATAATAGGAATAATAGTTATTGCATTAGCACTAACTAGAATATAATGAATTTTAACAAAAAAAACACACCAAACATATAATATAGTATAACCAACTGTAAAATTGGAGGTGTGTTTTATGGAACCACAAGTATGTGTAACATGTGGAATTAGAAATAAAAGCAAATGTTGTGTTGATATAATAATATTTATAATATCTTTATTGTTAGCATTAACAGCAGGACTTTTGATTGGGGCTGCATTATCTTCAGTTATATTAGCAAACTTAGCTGCTATAATTATATTTTTAATAACACTTGTATTACTTTTAGTTATAAGAATAGTAATGTTAGCTTGTTGCAAAAAGAATTGTTAACACAAAATGGCCTGAAAGAACAGGCCAGTACATAGCAAATAGGAGAATATAATGGAAATATTAGATGGGAAAAAAGTTGCAAAAGAAATAAGAGAAAATTTAAAACAAGAAGTGGAATTATTAAGGAAAAGAGGTATAATACCTAAATTAGCAGTAATAATGTGTGGAAATGATCCAGCTTCAACTATATATGTAAGAAATAAAAGCAAAGCATGTAAGGAAATTGGAATAGAATATGAAGAATATTTACTTAGTGATAATGTAACAATGGACGAATTATTAAATGTTATAGATAACTTAAATAATAAGAAAGATGTACATGGAATACTATTGCAAAGTCCTATACCTAAAGGACTTGATATAAATGAAGCATTTAATAAGATATTTTACAAAAAAGATGTAGATGGATTTAATCCAGTAAATGTTGGAAAATTATGTATTGGACAAGACTCTTTTATTTCATGTACTCCATATGGAATAATAAAATTACTAGAAGAATACAACATACAAATAGAAGGGAAAAATGCTGTTGTTATAGGAAGAAGCAATATTGTTGGCAAACCAGTTTCACAATGTTTACTAAATAAAAATGCAACAGTAACAATATGCCATTCAAAAACAAAAGATTTGCCAGAAATAACTAAAAAAGCAGATATTTTAATAGCAGCTATAGGAAAACCTAAATTTATAAGTAGTAGTATGGTAAAAAAAGGGGCAGTTGTAATAGATGTTGGAATAAATAGAAAAAATGATGGCACAATTTGTGGAGATGTGGATTTCGACGAGGTTTCAAAAAAAGCGAGTTATATAACTCCTGTTCCTGGTGGGGTAGGACCAATGACAATAGCTATGCTAATGAACAATGTAGTAAAAGCTGCAAAAGAAAATTAATTATATTTTTGGGGGGCTAATATTAGGAGGAATGTATGAAATATTGGTTATGGCTCTCTAAAATAGATGCAAATATAGCTATAAAATTATTAAAAAAATATAAAGAACCAGAAATAATATGGAAGCTTGATAAAATTGATTTATTAAAAATGGGATTAAGCGAAGAGATTGCCTGTGAGATTATAAAACAAAAAAATGATGATTTCGATTCATATATAAAGTATATAATAAAAAACAATATAGAGATTATAACTATAAAGGATAAAACATACCCAATTAAATTGGCATGTATTCATGATATGCCAATTGTTTTATATGTAAAAGGAAATAAAGAAAATTTATACAATAAATCTATTGCAATAATCGGGACGAGAAATTGTAGTATATATGGAAAAAATATAGCGGAAAAATTTTCGAAAGAATTAAGTAAAAACGGAATAACAATAATAAGTGGAATGGCAAGAGGAATAGATACATTTGCACATATTGGATCATTGAAAGAAAATGGGAAAACTGTAGCCGTACTTGGTTCAGGATTAAATTATATATATCCTAAAGAAAATGAAAAACTAGCAGAGGAAATAGTAAAAAAAGGTGGAACAATAATTTCTGAATTCTGTATAGGAATAAGACCATTTGCTAAGAATTTTCCTAAAAGAAATAGAATAATAAGTGGTTTAAGTAATGGAATATTAGTTGTAGAAGCAAAAGAAAAAAGTGGTTCATTCATAACAGTAGATTTTGGATTAGAACAAGGAAAAGAAATTTATGCAATTCCCGGAAACATTACCAGCATAAATTCAAAAGGTACAAATGAGATTATAAAACAAGGAGCAAAATTAGTTACATGTTCAGAAGAAATAATCGAAGATATTATAAACTAATTTTTAATTTTATTTTCGAAAAACCTTGCTATAAAAAAACCAAAACATAAAAAAATAATAGCAAAAAAGGACTCTAAATTAAAAGATAATTTAGAATATAAAACAAAAATAGAACTACAAACAAACCCTATTATTCCATAGAAAGTTTGAGAATAATATAATTTAAACATAATTTGAATAACTTTCATAAAAAAGAATCCACCTAAAACAATGCCTATTCCCATTGGAAATAAAACAGACATATTTAAAATAGAAATAGAATCTAAGTATATATTATATACTCCAAGTAACATTAGAATAACTGTAGAACTAACACCAGGAATAGCTACCCCCGCAGACATAAGAAAACCACATAAGATCAAGAAAAATGTGGAATAACTATTAGATGTTTTAATATAAGTATTCGAGCTTTCAAATAGTACTAAGGCAAATGAAATACTAAATGTAATAAAAAAGAAAAATAAATAACTAAATTTAAAACCATTCCTATTAGCTTGCTTGAAAAGTAATGGCAAACATCCTAGAATTAAGCCAATAAAACAGAAACTAGTTTGAATAGGAAATTTTAAAAACATATATTTTAAAATATTACCAAACAAAACAATGCCGAATTATAATTCCACTAAAAATTGGAACTAAAAAAAACAAATTCTTTTTAATATTCTTAAAAAAATTTAAAATTGAATTAATAATTTTATCATATATTCCAAAAATAACACAAAGCACGCCACTACTTATTCCGTGGTAGAATTCCACCAGCACCAATTAATATTCCAATCAACAAGTTAATTAACATAAAATACTCCAATTAAAAATTCTATAGAATATATATATTCGAAAATAATTGCAATATTAATAATTGTATGATAAAATTACACAAATAAACGGGAGAGTGATTTTATGGATAAAAAAACATTTTATATAACAACACCAATATATTATCCTAGTGGAAAATTTCATATAGGAACAGCTTTTACAACAGTAGCAGCAGATACAATGGCAAGATATAAAAAAATGAAGGGATTCGATACAAGATTTCTAACAGGATTAGATGAACATGGACAAAAAATTGAAGAATTAGCAAAAAAGAATAATAAAGAACCTCAAGAATATGTTGATGAAATGGCAAAAATGGCAAAAGATTTATGGAAAATGATGGAGATAGAAAATGATGATTTTATAAGAACAACAGAAGAAAGACATACAAAAATTGCACAAAATATTTTTGATAAATTTATGGAGCAAGGAGACATATATAAAGGAAAATATAAAGGACTATATTGTATGCCATGTGAAACATATTATACAGAGAGCCAGTTAGTAGATGGAAAATGTCCAGATTGTGGTAGAGAAGTAAAGCTAATGGAAGAAGAAGCATATTTTTTTAATATGAAAAAATATGAACAAAAACTAATAAAATTTTATGAAGACAATCCAGAATTTCTTCAACCAGAATTCAGAAAACAAGAAATGTTAAACAATTTTATAAAACCAGGATTAGAAGACTTATGTGTAAGCCGTACATCATTTAAGTGGGGCATACCAGTAAAAAAAGATCCAAAACATGTTATATATGTATGGGTAGATGCTCTTACAAATTATATTACAGCATTAGGATATGGAAGTTCAGATGACACTTTATTTAAAAAATATTGGCCAGCAGATGTACAAATTGTTGGAAAAGACATAGTAAGATTTCATGCAATATATTGGCCAATATTCTTAATGGCTTTAAAATTGCCATTACCTAAGAAAATATATGCACATGGATTTATAATGATGAAAGATGGGAAAATGTCAAAATCAAAAGGAAATGTTATATATCCTGAAACATTAATATCAAGATATGGCTTGGATGCTGTAAAATATTTTCTATTAAGGGAATTGCCATATGGTCAAGATGGTGTTTTCTCACCAGAAGGATTTGTAGAAAGATTTAATTCTGATTTATGTAATGATTTAGGAAATCTTTTAAACAGAACCATTGCAATGTGCAACAAATATTTTGATGGTATTGTACCTGCATATAATGGAAAACTAAATGAACCAGATAGTGACTTAGAAGATTATGCAATAAAACAAATTGAGAAAATGCAAGAAAACATAGAAGAATTAAAATTAGATACGAGTTTAGAAGAAATTTGGAAATTAATTTCAAGAACCAATAAATATATAGATGAAACTACACCTTGGACACTTGCAAAAGAAGAAAACAAAGAAAAACTAGCTTCTGTAATATATCATTTAATAGAAAATTTAAGAAGAATTGGAATAGCCTTAAGACCTTTTATGAAAAATACATCAAGTAAAATATTAAAACAAATTGGAATTATGGATGAAAATGTAAACTTTGATAATATGGATAAGTATCCTAATATAAAAGAAGGAACAAAAGTTATAGAAAAAGGTGAACCACTATTTATGAGACTTGACGCTGAAAAAGAAATTGAGTATATAAAAGAGCAAATGAAAAATAACTAATAAGTTGAGGAAAAATTAATGGAGTATTTAGGAATTGATGTTGGTGGAACTACAACAAAGATGGGAGTTGTAACCAATAACGAAATTAAAAATATAACAATATTTAACACAGACAAAAATATTGAAAAATTTTTGCCTGTGTTAATACAGAATATAAATTTATATAAGTTGGAATTTAATATACACTCAATAGGAATTGGAGTGCCTGGTTTTATAAATATGAATGAGAATATAATAAAAACATGTCCAAACCTAGGGTGGAAAGATGTATACATAACAGAAAAAATAAGCAAAAATGTTAATTTGCCAGTGTATTTGATAAATGATGTAACACGGTGCATGTCTAGCCGAATTCAAATATGGTTCTTTAAAAAATATAAAAAATGGTATATATATAGCCCTTGGTACAGGAATAGGCGGAGCTGCTATTGTAAATCGGAGACATTGCACTAGGGTCAAGTGGAGCAGCAGGAGAATTCGGACATCAAATAATATGTGTAGATGGTAAAAAGTGTAGATGTGGTAGAAATGGTTGTTTAGAGGCATATGCAGCATCATGGGCTATAGAAAAAGAAGTTCAAGAAAGAACAAATGAAAAGCTAGGATTTAAAGAAATATTAAAATTAAGTAATGAAAATATTATAATAAAAGAAATAATAGATAATTATTTTAAATATTTATGCATAGGAATAGAAAACTTAATAAACATATATGATCCAGAAGTAATATCTATAGGTGGTGGAATAGCATTAAATGGTGAAGAATTTATAAATAACATACGAAATAAATTAAATAATAAAATAAAAATACAAATAGCATATTTAAAAGAAAATTCTGGAATATATGGAGCAGCAATGTATGCAGAAAAAAGTATTAATAAAATTTAACTTTATTGAATTAAAAAAATTCAAAAAAAATTAATTTATCACTTGACATATTAAAAAAAATCTAGTATACTTACAAATGTCACAAGAAATGGGCGCATAGCTCAGCTGGTAGAGCATCTGCCTTACAAGCAGGAGGTCATAGGTTCGAGCCCTATTGCGCCCACCAT
>CALWZV010000019.1 GCA_944386115.1 uncultured Clostridia bacterium | reverse complement strand
ACTAATTATGCCTACAGTATTGTACTTAATATTAGTAGCAAAGATTTCCCCATATAAAGAGATAAGATATATTATGCCAATTTGTATATGCATAATGATAATAACAATATATTTACTAAATAAATGTATAAAAAGTCAAATTTTAATATGTGCAATACTTTTAATATGTATTCTGATACCAAATGAATTAGAATATACTTATAGGAAATATGAATACATAGTGGAGAAAATAGAAGATGAACATAATCTGCCAGCAATTTATATATTTAATTTAAATGAGAATAGGTTTTTAGATGATATATATTTGTTTACACTTATTGACAGGTCATATATAATGAATTACAACGATTTTAGTGAAGAAAAGCTAAAAAGTGTTTTAAATGAAGTAGATATTTCTAATGGAATAATATTATTTACAAATAACATGGTAGATAATGAGAAAGTAAAAGAAACGTTCAACAAGTTGATAAACAACAGTGAAATAGAGCATTTACAAAGAATGAATGCATGTGATATATTTATATTAAAAATGGAGGAAGAAAATGTATAATATACTTGTTGTAGATGATGAAAAAGAAATTGTAGAAGCTATAAAAATATATTTAGAAGATGAGGGATATAATGTGTTTCCTTGCTATGATGGGCAAGAAGCATTAAAATTATTAAAAAACAATAAAATACATTTGATACTTATAGATATAATGATGCCAAATTTAGATGGAATAAATGCAACAAGGCAGATAAGAAAGATAAGTTCTGTTCCAATTATTATGATATCTGCAAAATCACAAGATACAGATAAAATAATGGGATTAAATGTAGGTGCAGATGACTATGTAACAAAGCCATTTAATCCATTAGAATTGGTTGCAAGAGTAAAATCCAATTTAAGAAGATATGTTAAACTGGGAAATATATCAGAGGGAAATAACATAGTTATCGATGGATTAGAAATTAATGATAGTAAAAAAGAGGTAAGAGTAGATGGTGAAAGTATAAAACTTACACCAATAGAATATAATATATTGCTTTTTTTAGCTGAAAATAAAGGACGAGTTTTTTCAATAGAACAAATATACGAAAATGTATGGAAAGAGCCTTTTGATGGATATGAGAAAAAGGTAGTTGTACACATAAGTCATATAAGAGATAAAATTGAAATAAATCCTAAAGAACCAAAATACTTAAAAATTGTATGGGGGTTAGGTTATAAAATTGAAGATATAGGGAGTAAGTAATTGTGATGAAAAAGGTAATAAGTATTATAATGCTTTTAATTATTTTTATAAATGTTCCAGTCTTATATAACTTTACTATAACGCTAACATATGATTATAGAAATTTTGGAACAGATATGTTTACAAAAAATTCTTTTTATGAAACATATCAATTTCAGACTATGTTTAAGTCACAACTAGATAGTTTATTAGTTTATATTAGCTATTATAGAGATGATAATTATAATCAAAGCTTTTATCAAATAAATAATGGTCAAAATCATATTGATTTTATAATATATGTTGAATCTGATTCTTCAGATAATGAATCTGAAATTATAACATACACGAATTTGTTAGAGCCAAATCGCGAAAAGGAGAATTTTTATAATTCTAAAGTATTTTATCATAATGCAAATTGGAAAGACAATAAAAAAATAGAATCATCTTTTGACATTCTAAAAGATATAGAAATAAATAGAATTGCTGAAGAATATGAAATTTATTTTAGTTGTGATGAGGAAATATATGAACCATACGAGGATAGATTTAAATCTGCCAAAAACAATTTTTACTTTACAATTGGGATTAGTATAAGTATAATTGTAGCTTTCATATATAAAACTATATCATATATAAAGCAAAAAAAGGAAAAGAAAGACAAATGGTATATAGAACTAATTGCTTTAATTATATTTTTAACAATTATTATAGAATATAATATATTTATCTCGTTTGGATATTATTCAATTATTTATTACATTTTTTATATAGTAAATTTTATTATATTTATAAATTTCTATAGAATTATTTTACAAAAAATAAAGAGCAAAACTATAATACAAAGTTTCTATATATTAAATATTATTAAAAACATTAAACTAATATATAAAATTGTTTTTTTAGTTGTATTAATATTTGCAATAAATTTAATAGCTATTTTTAATTTTTTAGGCTCTACTTTTGCTTCTATAGCGACAATTTGTGACATAATAATTTCAGCATATGTTATAAAATTATTTATCGAGTATAAAAATATATGTGGATCAATACAAAAAATAGCTAATGGGAATTTAAATGAAAAAATAGAAACAAATTCTAGAGTATTTAAAGAACTCACAAAAGATATAAACAATATTAGCAATGGTATGTCAAATGCATTAGAACAAAATTTAAAAAGTGAAAGACTTAAAACAGATTTAATAACAAATGTATCACATGATTTGAAAACACCACTTACATCAATAATTAATTATATAAATCTAATGAAAAAAGAAAAAATTCAAGATGAAAAAATGTCGAAATATATTAGTGTACTTGATGAAAAATCACTAAAATTAAAAAATTTAACAGATGATTTAATAGAAATTTCTAAAATAACATCTGGAAATGAAAAACTTGTTTTAGAAGAACTTAATATAGCTGAAATGGTAATGCAAGCAAATGGAGAATTCGCCGAAAAGTTTAGCACTAAAAACTTGGATATAATAAGCAAAATAAATGATAATAATATTTTTACAAAATTAGATGGCAAGAAAATGTGGAGAGTTTTAGAAAATTTATATACAAATGTGTACAAATATTCATTAGAAGATACAAGGGTTTATGTGGAGCTAAATAAGAAGAATGATTTAGTAAATTTTTCAATGAAGAATATATCAAAACAAGAGCTTAACATAACACCAGAAGAATTAATGGAGAGGTTTGTAAGAGGAGATAGTTCAAGAAATACTGAAGGAAGCGGACTTCGGATTGTCAATAGTAAAACATCTTGTAGAGCTACAAGGAGGTATATTTAATATTTATATAGAAGGAGACTTATTTAAGGTAAACATAAGTATAAAAATATAAATAATAAAATATACAAGTGGTATAAAATTTCCCACTTGTATATTTTAAGCAGTATTTATGCTTTATTTGTTGAACAAAATACATCATGGATTTTGTGTTTAACTGTTTCATAAATAGCTTTTCTTGCAGGTTGCAAATATTTTCTAGGGTCGAATTCAGATGGATTTTCTACGAAAGCCTTTCTTATTTCACCAGTCATTGCTAATCTTAAATCTGTATCAACATTTATTTTTGAAACTCCTAATTTTCCAGCCTCATGCAACATTTCATCAGGAACTCCTTTAGCACCAGGTATATTTCCACCATATTTATTACACATTTCTACTAGTTCTGGAATAACAGTTGACGCACCATGTAACACTATAGGGGTATTTGGTAACTTATTTTTAACTTTTTCTAAAATATCAAATCTTAATTTAGCTTCACCTTTAAATTTATATGCACCATGGCTAGTACCTATTGCAATTGCAAGAGAATCGCAACCTGTTCTTCTTACAAATTCTTCAGCTTGATTAGGATCTGTGTATTTAGCATCTTCAGAAGCAACATTTACATCATCTTCAATACCAGCTAATTTCCCTAGTTCAGCTTCAACAACAACACCATTTTTGTGAGCATAATCAACGACTTTTTTTGTTAATTCAATATTTTCTTCAAAATCATATTTAGATCCATCAATCATTACTGATGTAAAACCAGAATCAATACACATCTTACATGTGTCAAAATCAGCTCCGTGGTCTAAATGTAAAGCTATAGGAATATTTGTTTCTTGAAGAGCTGCTTCTACCATTTTAGTTAAGTAATTTATTCTAGCATATTTAATTGCACCTGATGAAGCTTGAAGAATAACTGGAGATTGTTCTTCATGTGCTGCATCAACAATTCCTTGTATAATTTCCATGTTGTTTACATTAAATGCACCTATTGCGAAATGTTCTTTCATTGATTTTTCAAACATTTCTTTAGTTGTAACTAGTGGCATAATATTTCCTCCTTAAAAATTAATAATCATAGAGATATTTTATTTGTTTAAATTCTATATGTCAAGATAAATTACTATTCATTGTTGAAAATTTATATAGAGAAAATTAAAAAATTCTATAGACTTTTATATTTATTTTGTGTATTATATTTAGTATAAGAAATTTGAAAGGAATGATAAACTTATGAAGAAAATTTTAATAATATCATTATTATTATGTATATTTTTAATATGTTGTTTCAATAGTATTTCAAGTGCTACAGATTTAAACATGTATGTACAAGGAAATACTACTAATATATCTGAAAATGTAAGTAATGAAGCAACTAATAGTGAAAATACTAATGAAAATGTAACAAACAATGTACAAAATAACGAAAATGTTGCAAACAATTCAAGTAACGAAGCAATTACAAATAATTTAGAAAATACAAATACACCAGTAACAAATAATCAATCAACAAAAGTTACAACAAGTAGCACATCAGAATCATCACTTAGTGTAACAAATATATTAAGTATAGCTCTTATTGTTGTTGGAGTATTGTTAATATTACTAGCAATAGCAATATTAATTAGGCTTAAACAATAGAAAATATATTTAATTTTCATATTTTTCAATACATATTTTCCCCAAAAAAATTAATAATATTATTAGATTTAAAAATCAAATCTAATATAATAGGAGGGAAAATATGTTAAAAAAGTTTTTTCTATTTTTCACCATAGCAATAGCTTTGCTATTATTTACTAATTTTTCCTTTGCAACAGATGATTTTAATTCAGGAGTAGATAATTTAGGAAATGATATAAAACAAACAGTTGACAAAACTAGAGAAACAATTGGTAATATAGAACAGGGAGCAGAAAATGCAGTAGGGAATATGGGAGAAAAGGTAAATGAAATGATGCACAGTGGTGACAATAATAAGGAACAAGATAATTCAGGATATTCAGCAACAAGAACAGCAACAACTAGATCTGCTACTGGAATGACAAATACAAATGCAACTACATGGGTATGGATAGTGCTTGCTGTTGTTGGAATAATAATAGTAGCATTAACATGGTACTATGCATCTGAAAAAAACACAAATAGATAATAGAAGGGTTTAAATACCCTTCTTAATTATAATTTAAAATTAAAGAAAGGAGTGTATGTATATTTAAGCTATTTAAATATACTATACAAAATTATATGTCTAATATAATTGCAAAAAATCCAACAGCATATCATAACTATTTTATAGAAGACACTATAGAAGCACGGAATTGTTCTATCCCGGAACAGAAATTAAATCAATTAGAAATGGAAAAATTAATTTAAAAGATAGTTATGCTAATATAAAAAATGGGGAAGTATTTGTTTATAATATACATATTAGTCCATATGAACATGGAAATATTTTTAACAAAGATCCAATTCGAGACAGAAAGCTTTTATTAACAAAACATGAAATTAATAAATTAACGGGATTATGCAAACAAAAAGGATATAGTCTTATTCCAATTTCAGTTTATTTCAAAAATAATTTTGTCAAATTAGAATTAGGAATAGGAAAAGGAAAAAAATTATATGATAAAAGAGAAGAAATAGCTAAAAAAGATGCTGAAATGCGTATGAAAAAAGCTCTTAGATAAAATAAAAAACAGATAAAGAACTAATAAAATCATTCATTCATATAATATACAAATATGAATGGAGGTTATGATATTATGGATTATGAAGTAATGATGAATGGAATTGTAAAAGTTGGACAATATGCACCAGACTTTGAAGCAACAACTACAATGGGGAGGATTATACTTAGTGAATATAAAGACAAATGGGTTGTTTTATTTTCACATCCAGGAGATTTCACCCCCGTATGTACAACTGAAATGATAGCATTTTCAAATGCAAATACATATTTTGAAAATATGAATACAAAACTAATTGGCCTTAGTATTGATAGTAATGCATCACATTTAGCATGGGTATATGATATATATTGTAGAACAGGAGTAAGAATTCCATTCCCTATAATTGCAGATAGAAATGGAGAAATTGCTAGAAAATATGGAATGATATCTAACAATATTAGCAAAACTGAGACTGTTAGAAATGTATTTATAATTGATGATAAAGGAATTGTAAGAGCTATTTTAATATATCCAATGGAACTTCGGAAGGTGCATACCAGAGATATTAAGAATGATAAAAGGGATGCAAATTGCAGATAAAGAAAATGCAGTGATTCCAGCTAACTGGTCACAAAATTCCCCAATTATAAATAAAAGTCCTCAAACATTTGAAGAATTAGAGAACAGACAAAATGAAATAGTAAAAGAAAATAATGGAATGAATTGGTATTTAAGCTTTAAATTACCAGAGAACAGCTTTGTAAATGATAAAGATCCTTGATAGTTTAAAATTATATTATTAGAAAAATTTTAATAATATAATTTTAAAAATTTTACACATACTAACATATATAATAAAGAACAGGAGGAATTTTTATGGAAAAAAATCAAAAAATAAATTGTACAGTAGGAAGTTGTAAATACAATAATTATCAAAGCCAAGAATGCAATCTAGAGCAAATTATAGTAGAACCATGTAGTAATTGTAATAGTGGTACTCCAGCTGAAGAATCAATGTGTGCAAGTTATGTATGTAATACAAAAACAAATAAATAAATTAGGTAAAAATAAATAATAAAATTCCATTTGTGAGTAGATGTTCACATGTGGAATTTTATTATTTTAAATTAACAGATTATTCCTTGACCATATAATATGTTTCATATATAATATTAAAATAAAATTATATATGAAAGAAGAAAATAATTATGATTTTAACTACAAAAATATTGCCAAGATACGCAGAAACAGATCAAATGGGAATTATTCATCACTCTGTATATGCTATATGGTATGAAGAAGCAAGGACAATTTTTTTTAATGAAATTGGAATTAAATATGATGAAATTGAAAAAATGGGAATAATGACTCCATTAATAGAATTAAATTGTGAATATAAAAAGCCAGCATATTATAATCAAGAAGTAGAAATTAGAACGAAAATAATAAAATTAACACCTGTAAAATTTATTATAGAATATGATATTTTTAATAAAGAAAATCAGTTGATTAATATTGGAAAAACAACCTTAGCTTGGGCGGACTCTAAAAGTTTTAAAATTATTAATTTACAAAAAAAATATCCAGAAATCTATAAAAGTATTGAAGAAATAGTAGAAAACTAAAAAAAGGAGCAAAATATGAAAACAATTCTCGTTTTAGAAGGTGGAGGAATGAGAGGACTCTATACTGTTGGAGTATTAGATGTTCTAATGGAAAAACAAATAAAAATAGATTCTATTATTGGAGTTTCAGCTGGAGCTCTTTTTGGGGTAAATTATCTATCAAAGCAACCTGGTAGAGCTATTAGATATAATATGAAATATGTATGTGATAAAAGATATATGGGATTTTATTCTTTACTTACAACAGGGAATATTATGAATAAAGACTTTTGTTTTAATAAACTAGTCTATGATTTAGAGCCGTTTGATTTCGAAACATTTAAGAAATCTGAAACAGAGTTTTATGTAACTGTAACTAATGTAGAAACAGGAGAGGCAGAATATATTAAAATAAAGGATTTAGAAAAAGATATGGAATATTTAAGGGCGTCTGGTTCAATGCCACTTGTTTCAAAAATAGTAGAAGTAAATAACAAGAAGTATTTAGATGGTGGAATAGCAGATAGTATTCCAATAGAAAAGGCAAAACAATTAGGAAACGCTAAAATAATTGTAGTACAAACCAGACCAATTGATTATCGCAAAAAGCAAAATAATATGTTACTATATAAAGTCATTTATAGAAAATATCCTAATTTATTAAAAACAATTCAAAATCGTTATTTAATTTATAATCAAACCATAGAAAATATTATAAAATATGAACAAAATGGAGAAATATTTGTAATAAGACCAAGCAAAAAAATAAATATAGATAGAATTGAGAAAAATATTGATAAAATTAAAGAAATGTACGAGCTTGGAAAAAATGATACAGGAGCAAAAATAAATGATTTAATAAAATTTATTGATAAGTAGTTAAAAATATAATATTATATTAATATATAAAAAGAAAGGATGAAAAAAATGAAAACAAAAATAATAAAAACTATTTTAATTATAATAAGTGTTATAATACTTATTAGTTTATCAGGATGTAGATTCAACAAAAATGAAAACGTAAATGTAAGTGAAAATCAGCAACAAGAAACAGAAAAAGAAGAAGAAAAAACAGCAATAGAAATTGATAGAACCGTAGATTTTGACGGTGATATAGCAGTTGTTACACACACAAGCAATTTTGTAGGAACACATTATGTAATAGATAAAACTTTCAATGTTTTATCATCATATGAAGGAAATTCAACATATGTAGATGGATACATGCAAATTCCAGACGAAGAAAATAAGAAAACAAATATAATAGATATAAACGGGAATATTGTATTTTCATATGGAGACTATGACTATGAAAAAGTAGAATTAGTTGAAAATGGATGTATTATTACTACGAAACAAAGTGATACTTATAATTCTTCTAATACAGTAACAGGTGTTTATGGGTTAGCTGAAAACAAATATCTTATAGAACCAAGCGAAGAATATGTAAATAAAATAAGAACATTCGGAGACAATATGCTAGTATTAAATGATGATAATACTGAATTTTACAATTTGGAAACAAAATCAATTATTACGTATTCAGAAAGAGTTGCAAGAGAATTTAAGGATGGATATTCTGTAGAAGAAGATAATGATAATTATGAAATTTGGTATTTAAAAGTTTTTGATGATAAAGGTAACATAAAAAGAATTCAATCTCCATATAAAGAAGAAGAAATTGTTTATGGAAGAGAACATGCTAATGGAATGGCTTTTGAAGTGACATCTTATATATATAGAAATGAAGATGGAAATGAAAGAGCTAGAACATTTTGCTCTGTATTTAACCTAGAAACTGGGGAAGCGAAAGACTTATCTGATGAATTTTGGATGGTAACTAATAAACCACAATACACAGAAGATGGGTATGCTTTAGTTACATTTTCAAATCAAGGTGGAACACCATATTATACTGTAATTGATAGAAATGGAAATAAATTATTTGAGCCACAAAAGGTTAATGATAATGCAGCATTTCAACCAGATGATAATGGAGAACCAAGAAAAATTGTAACAGATAACCTACAAGAAGGAAATTATTTTGTCGTAACAGACAATGGCATCTCAACAGTGATAGATAAAGATAATAAAGTTGTACTAGTAGCAGGAGAAGATGAAACATTTGAAGGAGTAACTAATAATGCGGTAAAGGTGCATTGGGAAAAACAAGGTAATCGTGATAAATATTATTACAAAGATTTACAAGGTAATAAAATTAGTATTTTGCTCTAAAATTAATTAAATAAAAATATTAAGGATAAAATAACGGGGAAATTAATTTTTCTGTTATTTTTCCTTAATTTAAAAATTGTAATACAATTAAGAAGGAGGAAAAATATGGATAACAAGAAAAAAGCAACCATAATTTCCATTATAATAGTTATTATATTAATAATTGGTGCAATATTAGCATTAAATTTAGCAAATAAACAATCAACTAATAATATAGACATAGCAACTTTAGAAAGTAATGAAAATATAAAAGTTGTTTATGATGAAGAAAGCAAAATCCCAACATTAATAACTGGGAAATATACTAGTCTTAAGGTAAATGATGAAAATGAAGCTATAATGGCAATAGAAGAAGTAAAAAATATCTTTGGAATACAAAACCCAAAAGAAGAATACAAAATTAGCAATGAAATTAAAATAATAAATAGTAATGTTTATAGAATGCAACAATATTATAAAGAAATACCAGTGTTAGGAAATCAAATGATTATTGCTACAGATAAAGATGGAAATATAAAAACTTTAAATGGTAAATATGAAAAATTAGATAACTTTGATATAAATTATAGTATTGATCAAGAAGAAGCAATCAGTATAATATCAAAAAAATATGGCACAGATGTAAAAGTTGATTTAACGCAATTATTAATTAAAAAGATAGATTCCAAACCTACTCTATGTTGGGGAATATCTGCATATGGAAAATTTAATGGATTAACTGGAATATCATATTACTTTTATGTAGATGCTAAAACTGGAGAAATATTGGAAATTGTAGAAGGAGAATTGAATTCTATTACACTTTCAACTGGAAAAGGAACATCAGGAGAGATATTGAGTTTTTTTACAAATAAAAATGGCGACGAATATGAGATGTATGATCCAGAAAGAAATATAGAAGTTAGAAATTATACAGGAGAATTTATTAATATATATTTTAGTAATGCTATTACGTCAGAAGATAATACATGGAATTTGCCAGAAGCTAATCAAGCAATGTTGAACATTAGTAAAGTATATGATTATTTTAATACTAAATTCAATATAAAATCAGTAGATGGAAAAAGCTCAAAAATAACAGTAGTTGTGAATAATTATGATGTACCAAATAATGCAGGATTTATAGATAACATAGGAAACGTAATTGTTCTTGGAAGTGGAGATGGTACAAAAAATAATAATTTTGCTAATGGATTAGATATAATGGGGCATGAATTTATGCATGGGTATATAAAAAATACAGATAAGAATATTTTTGATGATCAAGGATTTGCAATTGGTGAAGTAGATGAAGCTTTTTGTGATGTAATGGGAAATATCATAGAAAACTATTGCCAAGAAAAAATAGAAGTAAAATCTGTATCATATAATGAAAACCTTACATTCGAAAATGATAAATCTTGGTTGTTAGGAGAAGATGTTGTAAGAGAGCCAAATAAACGGGTTCAGAAATATGTCAAATCCAAGTGTAAATGGAAATCCAAGTAAATATGGAGATGAAAAATATTTATCTTTAGATATGGAAGGGGTTAGTGTATCAGAATTAGTACATAATAACAGTACTGTATTAAGTAGAGCATTTTATATAATGTGGGAAAATGGATTAACAACAGATGAAATATCACAAATAATATTAGAAAGTTGTGTTAGGTTGGGAAGATTTGCTAAATACAATGAAATTATAGAAATGATAAGGGCTCTTGCAGGGGAATATTGCCCAGAAAAAGTAAATATTGTTACAGAAGCTTTAATAGAAACTGGATATGTACAAGAAAGTAATGAAACAGAAGCAATATCAGAACAAAACATAGATGAAATATATAAAAATTTTATAATAGAAGAAGGATATAAAGAAAACAAAGATGAATACTTTGAAAATATTACATATTATGCAATATTAGATATAAATAAAGATGGAATATCTGAATTATTTATACAAGATGAAGGAAATGGTGGATTTTATAACACATTATTGTATACTTATGATAATAGTTCAAAACAAATAAAGTATATTGATAGTTTATATTCATATGGAATGATAAGATATGACAATGAAAATAATGAAATTGTATATGCAAGTTTTAATCCATTTAAAGATGCAGGTGCAAATGAATTTTATAGATTTGAAAATAACGAGATAGTATGGTATAAAACAGTAGGTTATAAAGGAGAAAACTATACTGACTATTTTGTAAAAACGAAAGAGAACGGAGAAAAATCAATAACAAAAGAAGAAAGTTCAAGTTACTATAATAATGTAGAAGAAATAAATTATTTGGAAATTTCTGATTTAATATATGAAAAAACAGGAGATAAACCAATAGAAAAATTAAGTGATATTCTAGAGGAAGCACAGAAAGAAAATATAGAGTCTGGTAAAATACAAGCAGGAAATAATACTATATCTTGTGGAATATATTGTAGTGATTTACCAGAATATGAAATGCTAGGTGGAATATATATAATAAGAAAAGATGGAACTTATACATATAAAAACATATGGAAAAATTATTCTGGTGAAGAAAAGATAGAAAATGTAAATGGAACATATGTTGTAAAATTCTATGATAATTTAGATGTAGATGTATCTGGATGGGCGATTGAATTTATTTCAGATTCAGATGAAACAATGGGAAATACAACATTTAGGATAAATGAAAATGATAGTTTTGAAGCATTACAATATCCAAATAAATTTACACTAGTAAAATAAAATCATAATATTTCAATAGAAAATACAAGAATATAAGCAAACACATATTAAATAGGGAGGAAACAGTGTGGAAATAGACGAAAGAATCGATTGGATAGCTCAAAAATATAATTATAATACAGAATTGCGAGAAGCCTTAAAAAGGTGTATACCAATAATGATAGAAAACAAAAGTAATCCTGAAATAGAATTGCTTATGAAGACACTAGAAAGAGTAGAAATAATTGACTTTAATAGTAAACCAACAAAGCAACAACTAGATGAAGTAGAAAATAGAAAATTAAATGGAAAAAATAAACATGTATTATTTGGCACAAAAGACAAAGGTGAATATGGGAAAGAAGTTGCACTAGGTGCATATCATTCAATACCTATATTTGATGAGAATATGAATATCGTAGAAAGAGTTGGTTATATTCATTTAACAAGACTAGCTGAAAATAGTCAAGCAGCTAAAGCATATCAATCAACAATAAATTTATCTCATCTAATTCATGAATTAGGGCATGCTTGGAGTTCTCAAAAAGCCGAATATATTCAAAGAGAAAATGGAGATTTCACTATTAATATAGGAATGTCTACTACTAATTGTAAAGTTAATAAAGAAAATCATACTGTAACAGAAGATGATGTAAAGGGATTGTTTATAGAAGAAGCATTAAACACACTAGAAGAAGAGAACACTTTAAAAAAATTATTAGCAATAGATAGTGTTAATCAAATACCTGGATATGTACCTTCTGAATATCAAGGATTAATGAAGGGGGTAATAGAAAGTTTTGTACAAAATATTGGGCAATTACCTTTTTCAAAAGCAAAAATCTTAAAAGATTATACAGACTTAGAAAAATATCAAGAAATACTTGAATCTACAGATGCTACAAAGAATTTAAATTCTAAAGGATGGAACGAGCAAAAAAAAGAAAGTTTTAGCAAAGTACAAGAACTAGAAGGCGTCCCAGATGAAATGAAAGCAGAAATTCAAGATTTCTTTGGAAAATATAAACATGTTTTTTTTAAGACAGAACAAGACGGACATTTCTTTGAAAAATTGGATAATGTTTTAGAACAACTATTTGATTTTAATTTTATTAAATACAATTTTAATATTTTAGAGTCTGAAAAAAATAGAGAAATATATCTTGAGATACTGAAAAAAATAACTATAGAAGCATATGCCCCATTGAATGAAGCAAAGGAAGAAATAGAAAATTATAATAAAAAGAAGAATGAAATTTTAATAAATCATTTAGCTAAACAAGCACTAGAAACACGGAGTGAGAGAAAGCGAACAAAAAGATTCTATTTTAGTAATAGAAGAAAAAACAAATGAAGGAGAAGAAAGGTAAATGACAATAGCTGATAAAAAAGCATATACAGAGGTTTACGAAATTTTAAAACATATTTCTCAAGAAGAACTAAATAAAATACCTAGTCATGTTATTAACTTTTTAGAATGTAATAGGGATAAAACGTATATTTTTACATATGATGTTTCTCAGAGCTTAAAAGAACAAAAGATATCTAGAAAAGCAAATTCTATAATAATATTACTATTCAAAAGATACTTTGCAACAGAAGTTCAAAGAGAAAAAATAAACAATATATTAAGGCAAAATGAATTAATATATCAAAGAGAACTAGAGGAAAAATATAAATCAGATGATATATTTAAAAAGAATAATATGGAAAAAACGAAAAGTGAAAATGTGGCAATGGTTAAATACAAAGAGTCTATACTAAAAAAAATTATAAATAAAATAAAAAGTTTCTATAAAAAATCCTAAATAAAATTCAGAGAAAATTAAGAAAAGCTAAAAAGAATTATAAGAATCTAATATTATAATAATATTAGGGTGAAAAAAATGGAAAAGATAGAACCAAATAAAAAAAGCATATTTCAAAAGTTTGCGAAGGTTTTTTGGTTATTTATGATTGGAAGTGTTTTAGGATATATTATAGAAATGTTTGTAGGGCTTGTGCAAAATGGTCATTTTGTATCGAGACAAGGACTATTAATTGGACCTTTTATACAAGTATATGGTTTAGGATTAGTGATATATTATTTATTTATTTCTAAAATAAAAAATAAAAACAATATAAAAATATTTGTAATAACAATGGTACTAGGTGGACTTGTAGAATATTTGTTTTCATTTTTTCAAGAAAAACTATTTGGAACTATATCATGGGACTACAAAAATTTACCATTTAATATAAATGGTAGGACAAGCTTATTACATTGTATTTATTGGGGATTTGGGGGAATATTATTTGTAAAATATATACTCCCATATTTGGATAAGTTAGATATAGGATATAAATATAAAAGTTTTAAAATTATTACAATCTTATGTTTAATATTTATCATATTTGATATTAGTATTTCAGGACTAGCTGGAGTAAGATATTTGGAAAGAAGAGAAAATATACAACCAGAAGGAGAAATTGATATATTTCTTGATAAGTACTATCCAGATTCAAAATTGAGAGAAATATATTCCAATGCAAAAGAAGTCATAATTTAGTTATTTTGGATGCAAATAAAGTGACTTTTGGAAATAATGTAAAAATTGGACCAAACTGTGGATTTTATACATCAGGTCATCCTTTAGATAAAGAAACAAGAAAGAATTTAGAATTTGCAAAACCAATTACTATAGGAAATGATGTATGGATTGGTGGAAATGTCTGTGTGATGCCAGGTGTTACAATAGGAGATAACACAGTTATAGGTGCAGGAAGTGTTGTTACAAAAGATATTCCATCAAATGTTATAGCAGTTGGAAATCCTTGTAGAGTAAAACGAGAAATTTAATAATAAATAACAATAAATCATAATTTGTTAATTGTTTTAAATAAAATACTTAAAATATACTAAGAAGAAAGCTAAAAAGCAGAAATTTATAGAAACATTTTGCTTTTTATGATTTTCTTTTTTTTATGTATATGGTATAATAATAAAATATTTATTGTTTTAAAATAATATTATATTTATTATATTTTATATAATAATATTTGAATAATTGTGGGGGAAAATATGAACAATTCAATTATAATAAAAGGAGCAAAAGAACATAATTTAAAAAATATAGATTTAGAAATTCCAAGAGATAAATTAGTTGTTATAACAGGACTTTCAGGTTCACGGAAAATCTTCTCTAGCTTTTGACACCCTATATGCAGAAGGGCAAAGAAGGTATGTAGAGAGTTTGTCTTCATATGCACGTCAATTTTTGGGATTAATGGAAAAACCAGATGTAGAATTAATAGAAGGTTTATCGCCTGCAATATCAATAGATCAAAAAACCACATCAAGAAATCCACGTTCAACAGTTGGAACAGTTACTGAGATATATGATTATATCCGTCTGCTTTATGCCAGAATAGGTATTCCATATTGCCCTAAATGTGGTAAAAAAATAGAAAAACAATCTATAGATCAAATAGTGGATTCTGTTTTAGAGTTAGAAGAAGGAACAAAAATACAAATTTTATCACCTGTTATAAGAGGTAAAAAAGGTGAATTTGCAAAACTATTAGAGGATTTTCAAAAAGAAGGTTTTATAAGAGCCAGAATAGATGGAAAACTAATAGAATTGAATGATGATATTGATATAGACAGAAAGAAAAAGCATAATATAGAGTTAATAGTAGATAGACTAGTAATAAAAAATGGAATAAGAAGTAGATTAACTGAGAGTATTGAAACTGCTTTAAAATATGCAAATAATTTAGTTATAATAGACAACGTGTCAAAAAATGAGGAGAATTTATTTAGTCAAAATTATGCATGCCCTGATTGTAATATTAGTTTTGAAGAACTATCTCCTAGAATGTTTTCATTCAATAATCCTTTTGGAGCATGTCCTGATTGTACAGGTATAGGATATCTTATGAAAATGGATGAAGATTTAATTGTACCAGACAAGAATAAAACATTATATGATGGAGTAAAAGCTTTTGGGGCGAGTACAATGAAAAAAAACGAAACAATGGCTAAAATGTATTTTGAAAGTATTGCCAAACATTATAATGTGGATATAAATGTTCCAATAAAGAAACTTCCAAAAGATTTTTTAAATAAAATCTTATATGGCACAGGTACTGAAAAAATAAATTTTGAATATACATCTGCTTCAGGAACTAGAAAATTTACAACACCATTTGAAGGAGTAATTCCAATTTTACAAAGAAGGTATAATGAAACTACATCACAAGGGATGAGAGATTTTTATGAAATGTATATGAGTGAAAGTGATTGTCCAACATGTAATGGAGCAAGACTAAAAGAAACCAGTTTATCAGTAAGAGTAGGTGGCAAAAACATAAATGAATTTACACAAATGTCTATAAGAAGAATTAAGGAATTTATTAATAATTTAAAGCTTACAAAAAAAGAAGAAATGATTGCAGAACAAATATTTAAAGAGTTAAACAAAAGGTTACAATTTTTAATAGATGTTGGACTAGATTATCTTACATTAGCTAGACCAGCAGGAACATTATCTGGAGGAGAAGCTCAAAGAATTAGATTGGCAACACAGATTGGTTCTGGATTAACTGGAGTGTTGTATATATTGGATGAACCAAGTATTGGTTTACATCAAAGAGATAATGAAAGATTGCTAAATACATTAAAAAAATTAAGAGATTTAGGCAATACCCTTATTGTCGTAGAACATGATGAAGACACAATGTATGCAGCAGATATGATAATAGATATAGGCCCAGGAGCAGGAATCCATGGCGGAAATGTTATTGCTAAACGGAACAGCAGAAGAGATAAAGCAGGTGCCTAACTCAATAACAGGTCAATATTTAAGTGGAAGAAAACAAATTGTTGTTCCTAAAAAAAGAAGAAAACAAACAGGAAAATCTATTGAAATTATAGGGGCTGAAGAAAATAATCTTAAAAATATAAATGTAAAAATACCTCTTGGAGTTTTAACCTGTATTACAGGTGTGTCAGGTTCTGGAAAAAGTACTTTAATAAATGAAATTTTATATAAATATGTTTCAAAAGAAATAAATGGTTCAATGCAAAAACCAGGAAAGTGCAAAGAAATTAAAGGAATAAATAATATTGACAAAATAATAAATATAGATCAATCACCAATTGGAAGAACACCTCGTTCAAATCCAGCAACTTACACTGGCGTATTCGATACAATACGTGATATATTTGCTAATACAAATGAAGCAAAATTGCGTGGGTATCAAAAAGGAAGATTCAGTTTCAATGTTTCAGGAGGTAGATGCGAAAATTGCCAAGGTGATGGTATTATAAGAATAGGAATGCATTTTTTACCAGATATTTATGTACCATGTGAAGTATGCAAAGGGAAAAGGTATAATAAAGAAACTTTGGAAGTAAAATATAAAGGAAAAACAATATCAGATGTACTAGAAATGACTGTAGAGGAAGGACTAGAATTCTTTAGTAATTTCCCTAAAGTAAAACAAAAAATTCAAACATTATATGATGTAGGATTAGGTTATATAAAACTTGGACAATCTTCAACAACTCTTTCTGGAGGTGAAGCCCAACGTGTTAAATTAGCTACTGAATTGTCTAAAAAATCTACTGGAAAAACATTGTACATATTAGATGAGCCAACAACTGGGTTGCACATAGCTGATGTTCATAAATTAATTGATATATTGCAAAGATTAGTAGACTGTGGGAATAGTGTAGTTATTATAGAGCATAATCTAGATCTAATTAAAACAGCTGATCATATAATTGATTTAGGTCCTGAAGGCGGAGAAAATGGTGGAAAAGTAATTGCAATAGGTACTCCTGAACAGATTGCAAAAAATGAATCTAGTTATACAGGTCAATTTTTAAAGAAATATTTGCATATTATGTAAAACTATGGTAAAATATAGATAAATTTAAGGAGAGTGATAATGTATGAATAAGCCAAAAACTATTGTAGCTACAGGTGAACCTAATAAAATAAGAGAAAGAGCGAAAAAATTAGAGAAAGAAGGTTATAATGTTAGAATTGAAGATAAAGCAGATGGAAGTTATTCTGATTTATATGCAGAAAAACCAAGAGAAGATGATGAATTAGAAAGATAGACAAGATATCCAATACCAAAATAGTAAAACTTATATTGGTATTGGATATTTATTAAATTATTTGCAATTGTTATTATTTTGATTTTGATTATTATTTTGATTATTCTTATTATTTTTGCTATTGTTGTTTTTCTTATTTTCGTTTTTATTTCCCATTACAAGCACCTCCTTGCAATTATATTCTTTGTTAAAATAGAAAAAAATATGTATAGAGGTTGTAAAAAAAATTTTTTAATATATAATATACAAAGAAACTAAATTTTGAAGTTAGAGAGGAATTTCTATGAAAGAGGTAAATAAAAAATTAGAAGAATTTGAACAATACATAAGAGGAAAAAAAGTTGCAATAATAGGCCTAGGAGTTAGTAATATACCGCTTCTGGATTATCTACATAATCTAAAAGCAAATATTACAGTATTTGACAAAAGAGAAATTAATGAAATAGACAAAAATATTTTAGATAAAATAACTGAATATGGAATAAGTTTTTCATTTGGAAACAATTACTTATCTAAGTTAATTGGATTTGATATTATTTTTAGGAGTCCAAGTTGTAGACCAGATCTACCAGAAATTCAAAAAGAATTGGAAAATGGTGCAATACTAACATCTGAAATTGAAATGTTAATAGAACTATGTCCTGGGAAAGTTATTGGAATTACTGGTAGTGATGGAAAAACGACAACAACAACTTTAATTTATGAAGTATTAAAACAAAATGGATATAATTGCTATTTAGGTGGGAATATTGGAATTCCGCTTTTTACGAAAGTTCATGAAATGGCAAAAGATGATATTGTTGTTCTAGAGCTAAGCAGTTTCCAATTGTTAACAATGAAAATAAGTCCTAAAATTTCAGTAATTACTAATATAACACCAAATCATTTGGATATACACAAATCATATGAAGAATATATAGAGGCAAAAGAAAATATTATGAAATATCAAGATGGCGATTCTGTTGTCGTTCTAAATTATGATAATGATATAACAAAAGAATTAGGTAAAAAAGCAAAAGGAATTGTTAGATATTTTAGTAGTAAAACAAAACTAGATGAAGGATATATTGTTGATGGTGATGTAATAAAATATTGTGAAAACAAAATAAGAAAACACGTAATTAATACAAGTGAACTATTATTAAGAGGCAAACACATGTATGAAGACGTTGTTGCAGCTCTTTCTGCTACTAAGGATTTTGTAGATGATGAATCAGCAATAAATGTAATAAAAAATTTTAAAGGTGTTGAACATAGATTAGAATTTGTTCGAGAACTAGATGGTGTAAAATGGTATAATGATTCTATTGGAACAAGTCCAACACGTACAATTGCAGGTCTTCAATCATTTGATGAGAAGATTGTTCTAATAGCAGGAGGTTATGATAAACATCTGGACTATACTCCACTTGCAAAACCTATATTAGATAATGTTAGTTCCTTAATATTAATTGGTCAAACAGCTGAAAAAATCGAAAATGCGGTAAAAAGAGAAGCAGAAAAAGAAAATAAAGAAATACCAATATACCATTGTAGATCTTTAGAAGAAACTGTAACTACTGCTAAAAAAGTAGCAAAAAATGGAGAAATTGTTTTACTTTCACCAGCAAGTGCTGCATTTGATATGTTTAAAAATTTTGCTGAAAGAGGTAAGCTATATAAAGAGTTAGTAAATAAATTGTAACATATTAAAAAAAACTGAATAATATATCATAAAAATATATTAGGAGGTTTTTTATGTATTATCAAAATTATGAAGATTATATGAGAAGCATTTTAGGATATCCAAATGTAAATACATACCAGATGCCAGATGATTATTATCAACAGCAAAATGATTTAAAACTATCAGAATTGGAAAATCTTTATCCAGGAATATATAAATTAGTTTATCCTATGGTATGTAAATGTGTAGAAAACAATACTAAACCGTTAACAGAAGAAAACATTAATGAAATGGTATTATCAATATCTAATAACATAGAAGCAGATTTTGAAGTAAATGTGCGAATGGAACCTAAGAATGGTGATGTAAGAAATCCTAATTCAAAGGAAGAAAAAAGAGAAACAAGGCAAAATAATTATCTAAATGATTTAATTAGAATTCTATTAATTAGGGAATTTTTAAGAAGAAGGAATCCACAATCACCAGGGAATATGCCAAGACCACCATTTCCACCTAATAGGCCACCAATTTTTGGAAGGCCGCCATTTCCTGGAAATGTAAGACCACCAGAGCCAAGAGATTATAATATGTATATGTAGTAAGCAAATTACAAGTCTCATACTGTTAAAGAGTATGAGATTTTTTTAAAATTCAAAGTATAAAATTATTAAAAATAGGTAAAATACCTAGTAGAAAGGTGGAGATTTAATGAAAGTAAAAGAGTGTATGAACAATAATGTTAAATATGTAAGTCCTACAAATACTATTTGTGAAGTATCCAAACAAATGTGTGAAAATCACATTGGTACTATATTAGTTTGTGACGATAATAAAAAAGTAGTCGGAATAGTAACAGATAGAGATATAATACTAAGAAGTCTTGCATGTGATAAGTTTAATAAACAAACACCAATAAGTGAAATAATGACAACTAATATCATAACTGCAAATTCAGACGAAAATATAAATGAAGTAATGAAAAAAATGGCAGAAAATCAAGTAAGGAGAATTCCTATATTAGAAAATAATAAACTAGAAGGAATAGTTAGTATAGGTGACTTAATTCAATGCAATAATATTCCAGATGAAGATATGAATTATACATTGGAAAGAATATGTAATTGTGAAGACAAAAAAAATGCTGAATAATTTTGAGCATATTATTTAAAAATTAATATATAAATATAGTAAAACTATTAATAAGGAATGAAGAATATGGTTATAGATATGGGATATTGGGCAAAAGTTTTTAGAAGACTATTAATATTTATAGCTACTTTGCTAGGCATATATTTAGCATATAAATTGGCAGCTTTTTATATGCCTTTTTTAATTGCATTTTTAATTTCTGTAATAATTGAACCATTAATAAGAAAACTAACAAAAAGAAGCAATATCGGTAGGAAAAAGAGTGCAATAATTGTACTTATTATTGTTAGTCTAATAATAATTGGCCTGTTAATTTGGGGAATTATTACATTAATTTCAGAAGCTTCTAATTTATTAGAAAGTTTAAATATTTATTTTGAAAATGCATATTTAAAAATTCAGGATATAGTAGCTAATATAAATTTTGATAAAATAAAAGTTTCTGGGCAAGTTTCAAATGTAATAGAAAGTTCAGCACATGAATTTTTAGCATTTATAACTGAAAAAGCTAAACATTTATTATCTACATTATTGCAATCAATAACATCTTTACCTTCAATAGGAATTTATGTTGGAATAACACTTATCGCAACATATTTTATTTGTACAGATAGGCTATATATTTTAGATCAAATAGAACATCATTTTCCTAAAACATGGGTAAAAAGATTTATGATTCATATAAAAAGTATTTTATCTGCACTTGGAAGCTATTTAAGAGCAGAATCAATATTAGTATTAATAACATTTGTTCAAGTTTTAATAGGTTTATTTTTAATGCAAGTATTTGGATTAAATGTGAAATATCCAGTAATTGCAGCTTTAGTAATTGGATTTGTTGATGCTTTACCAATATTAGGCTCACGGTACAGTAATTGTTCCTTGGGCTGTTATTTCTGCAATTAATGGAGATATCCAATTAGCAATTGCTCTTATAGTTTTATTTACAATAATTTCTATAGTAAGACAGCTAATAGAACCTAAGGTTGTAAGTAAACAAATTGGTATACATCCAATATTTACACTTATTGCAATGTATACAGGCTTTAAAATTATTGGAATCTGGGGGTTGCTATTAGGACCTATTGTATTAATAATATTTAAAAATATATTTGGTACAATGATAGATAAAGGAGTTGTAAAAACAATATTTGATAGAAAATAAGAAGTTGTCTAAAATAATAAAACTTGCTTTAATTTTAAAGCAAGTTTAAAAAATTACGGATGTTGGTATATAAGTGTCATCTGGTGGATATACAAATGTATTATCAGGTTTTTCTACTCTTTTTATATCATAAACATTAATAATTGGTATTTCAGAATGATAATAACCTTTTTCAATAGTTCCAGAAATTTCTATCCATGTATTATTTTCAAAGTTTTTAATTTCCTTATTTTTACACAAAAATCCCACAATTAAAGATTGTGAATTTGAATTAATTAACATATCTCTTGCTAAAACAAACTCATCTTCAGAAAAATCTATAACTCTGTAGACATATCCTGTAAAAGATATTTTCTTCCCAACATAATCATCTAAATTTTCATGGACTGATTTTAATAAATTAGTATAGTTATCTGCAGATATGTTTGTTACATCTGAACTTTTAATTTCATCATTTACTTTAAATTTTAAACTCCCTGAGAATATAGTATAAATTGATATACAAAATAATATAGATATCAAAATTAAAATAAAGATGAATAAGAATTTTAATATTTTACGTCCGATCAAATTTTATATTATAAATAAACATAGTATACCTCCATATATTGTTTGTTAAATTTTATGAATTTTATTATATAAATATGTTAAAAAGTTTGTACATCAATACCTTGATTAAATCCTTAAATAGTGATATTATTAATATATTATTTTAAAGATTAGAGAGGTTAAAAAAATGGGAATATTTAGTAAGATATTTGCAAGCTATAGTGAAAAAGAATTAAAAAGAGCTATGCCTATATTAGATAAGATAAATAAATTAGAAGAAAGTATGAAAAAATTAACAGATAAGGAATTAAAAAATAAGACAAGTGAATTTAAGGAAAGAATAATATCTGGAGAAACATTAGATGATATTTTACCAGAGAGTTATGCAGTTGTAAGGGAAGCTGCAGAAAGAGTTTTAGGTCAAAGAGCATTTGATGTTCAAATCTTAGGAGCTATAATTTTACATCAGGGAAGAATAGCAGAAATGAAAACTGGTGAGGGTAAAACATTAACTGCTGTATTTCCGTTATATTTAAATGCATTAGAAGGAAAAGGCGCACATCTTATAACAGTAAATGATTATCTTGCAAAATACCAAGGAGAAATGATGGGAAAAGTATATAAATTCTTAGGTATGAATGTAGGTTTAATTTTAAATGGAATGAATAGTGAAGATAAAAAGAGTGCATATAGTGCAGATATTACATATGGGACCAATAATGAATATGGGTTTGATTATTTAAGAGATAATATGGCTATTTATAAAGAACAAGTTGTTCAAAGAGATCTAAATTATGCAATTGTGGATGAAATAGATAGTATTTTAATAGATGAAGCAAGAACTCCACTTATAATTTCAGGTACAATAGATGAATCTTCTGAGTTATACAAAAGCTCAAATGATTTTGTAAAGAAATTAACCCCAAAAATTATTGTAGAAGAGGATGTAAAAAATATACAACAGTCTAATGATAATGAAAATTATGATTATGTTGTTGATTTAAAAGCTAAATCTGCTACATTAACTGGAAAAGGCATAAAAAAAGCTGAAGAATATTTTAAACTTGAAAATTTAAATGATATAAATAATTCTGAAATTGTTCACCATATTAATCAAGCTTTAAAAGCATATGGAATTATGAAAAAAGATGTAGATTATATGGTTAAGGACGGAGAAGTACTAATAATTGATGAATTTACTGGTAGAATTATGTATGGTAGAAGATATAGTAATGGATTACATCAAGCAATAGAAGCAAAGGAAAATGTAAAAATTGAAAATGAATCTAAGACTTTGGCAACAATAACTTTTCAAAATTATTTTAGATTATACAAAAAACTAGCTGGAATGACTGGAACTGCTAAGACAGAAGAAAATGAATTTAGGGAAATATATAATCTTGATGTTATTGAAATACCAACTAATAAACCAATGATAAGGAAAGACTTAAATGATGTTATATATAAGAATGAAGAAGCAAAATATAGAGCAATTATAGAAGATATAAAAAAATCACATCAAAAAGGCCAACCAATTTTAGTTGGAACTGTTTCTATAGATAAATCTGAAAAATTAAGTTCAATTTTAAAAAGAGAAGGTATTAAACATACAGTTCTTAATGCTAAATATCATGAAAAGGAAGCGGAAATAATAGCTCAAGCTGGTAAATTAGGAAGTGTAACTATTGCAACAAACATGGCAGGACGTGGAACAGACATAATGCTTGGAGGTAATAGCGAATTTTTAGCAAAGCAAGAGATGAAGAAATTAGGATACAGTGATGAATTAGTTGTACAATCTAATACATTTAACGAAACTGATGATGAAGAAATATTAAAAGCAAGGGAAAAATTTAATGAACTAAAAAAGAAATATGATATTGAGATTGAAAAAGAAAAATCAAAAGTTATTGAAGCTGGTGGATTAAAAATAATAGGAACAGAAAGACATGAATCAAGAAGAATAGATAATCAGTTACGTGGACGTAGCGGACGTCAAGGAGATCCAGGCGAGTCAAGATTTTATATTGCATTAACAGATGATTTAATGAAAATTTTTGGCGGAGAAATGGTAAAAAGAGTATATGATTCATTAACAACAATTGATAATATACCAATTGAACTTAAAATAATTTCTAAAACTGTAGAAACAGCCCAAAAGAGAGTAGAAGGTAAATACTTTAGTATAAGAAAACATGTATTACAGTATGATGATGTTATGAATAAACAAAGAGAAATCATTTATGGACAAAGAAAACAAGTATTGAATGGAGAAAGTGTTAAAGAAAACATATTAAACATGATTAATTCAGTAGCTGAATCAGTTGTTCAGTCTTATACATTAGGTATTGAGAATTTAGAAGATATAAATCAAGAATCAATGAAAAATGAAATAACAATGATTTTTGGTCTAGAAAATTTAGAAAGTTTGTGTACTAAGAAAATAGATGAAAAAAAGATAATAGAAGAGCTAAAGGCAAAAGCTTTACAAAAATACGAAACAAAAGAACGAGAGTTTGGTGAGGAACGCTTAAGAGAATTAGAAAGAGTTGTTCTATTAAGAGTTGTAGATCAAAAATGGATGAACCATATTGATAATATGGAAGATTTAAAAGAAGGAATAGGGTTAAGAGCCTATGGTCAAAAAGATCCAGTTGTGCAATATAAAATAGAAGGGTTTGATATGTTTGACCAAATGATTACAGATGTAAAAATAGATGTTGTTAAGTTTTTAATGAATATAAAAAAATCAAATAAAGAAATTAAAAGAAATCAAAATATAAAAATAACAGGTGCAAAACTTGAGAATAATGCTGATACAGAAACTAAAAATACAAAGGAAACTCAAGTCAAAACTGTTGTAAATACAACTCCTAAAGTTCGGAAGAAATGAAAAATGTCCATGCGGAAGCGGAAAAAAATATAAAAATTGTTGTGGAAGAAATCAATAAAATAAAGGAGAATGAAATATGCCAAAGGCAAATATGTCAAAATCAAATCTAGAAAACGGACAAGCCAGAATAAAAGCAGAAAAGATATTTACAGATAGAGAAGCACCAAGAGAGTCATTTTGGAAATCATATGAAGAAATAGCAAATGATATGGAAAACTATAAAGTACTTACATATTATGGAATTGGAGGAATTGGAAAAACAACATTAATAGGAAAACTAATTCAGGAAATAAATGAAAAGAAGGCAAAATATGTTTCTATAAATTTTGAGCATTATGAATCATTAAGTAAAATATTGATTTTAAGGGATTTAGGAGCAAAACTATTTAAGCTAGATAAAAATAGATTTAAATTTTACAGATTCCGTTTTGCAATGAAAAGATATGCAGAAGAAACAGGGCAATCATTAGAAATAAAGAATGATAATTCATCATTTTTAACAAATAATCCATTATTAGAATTAGGAATGGATTTATCACAAAATGTTCCAGATTTAATAGAAAAATTACCAATAATTTCAACCATATCAAAAGCAATAACAATATTAGATAAAAGTAGAGAAATAATAAAAAACAAAATAGACACAAGGAACATGAAAAAATCATTAATAGAAATACAAATATTAGAAATAGCACAAATAGTAAAAAATATAGAAAAATACTTTTATGAAGACTTAGCAGAAGCAATGTTAAATTCAAAAGAACCATTAGTAATATTTTTAGACACATATGAAAAATTTGCAGATTCATTTTGCAATAGTGAATATAAATCAAGTGAAGAATGGCTAAAAAGTATTGTGTCAAAACCACAAGGAATATTATGGGTTATAACAGGAAGAGAGAGAATAAATTGGGAAGAAGAATTTGAAGCAGAGCAACATTTATTAGAAAATCTATCATATAAAGATGCAAGTGATTTTCTAGTAACAGCAGGAGTAGATAAGGAATTAACAGAAAAGATATATGAATTAACATCAGGGAATCCAGTATTTTTAGATGTATGTGTAGATAGATATGTAGAATTAATAAATAAAGGAAAAACACCAACAATTAATGATTTTGGAGAAAGTCAGACAAAGTTAGTAGAAAGATATGCAAAATACATGGACACGGATATAAAAGAAATGGCATATTTATTAGCATACTTAGGTAAATGGACAACAGAAGATGTATTAAAAATAAAGGAAAAAACGAATGTTATAAAATTATCAATAACAGATTATAATGATTTTATAGGACATAGTTTTGTAATAAAAGATGATGAAACATTTTACATGACAAAAATAGTACAAAATGTATTTTATAACAGTATTCCTGAAATATTAAAAGAAGAGTTCCATAAATTAATCTATTCATATATGTTGGAAAAAGTAGAAGAAGAAAAAGAAGAAATAAATATAGTTGAAAATTTAACAAAACTAGTAAATGAATTTTTAAGAAACGAACCTAAACCAGATGAAGAAAACTTAGAAAAATTAACAGACATATGTAAAAAAATAGAAGGACTATATGGAAAAGGATTATTAGATGATGAATTTGTTTTAATGAATAAGATTTACGAATACTATATGAATAAAGATGATGAATATATAGAAGAAAAATTATTTACTAAAGAGTACTTAGCGGCAGTATATGGTAATTTAGGCAAATACAAAGAAGAATTGGAACTAGATAAAGAAATATATGAAAAGAGAAAAGAAATATTTGGCGAAAATAATTATAAAACTCTAACCTCTCTAAGAAATATGGCTACTGATTATAGTAGAGTGGGAGATTATATAAATGAATTAAAAGTATCACAAGAAGCATATGAGAGAGCTAAAAAAGAATTTGGAGAAAACAATAAGGATATATTAAAATTTTTGCGAACATTAGCATTTGCTTATGAAGATATAGGTAATTATGCTAAAGCATTGGAAATGAATAAAGAAATATATGAAAAGGAAAAAGAATTAGATGAAAATAATGTAGAAACAATATATACTTTATCATGCCTAGCTTCTTCTTACAGCAAAAATGGAAACTACTCAAAAGCATTAGAATTATATCAAGAAGTATATGAAAAGAAAAAAGAAATATTAGGAGAAAATCATCCAGACACATTAATGGCATTAAATAATTTGGCGTATTCATATAGCGATTTGGGATATCATGAAAAAGCATTAGAATTAAAACAAGAAGCATATGAAAAGGAAAAAGAAATATTAGGAGAAAATCATCCAGACACATTATTAGCATTAAATAATTTGGCGTATTCATATGGCGAATTGGGATATCATGAAAAAGCATTAGAATTAAAACAAAAAGTATACGAAAAAGAAAAAGAAATATTAGGAGAAAATCATCCAAATGCATTATTAGCATTAAGTAATTTGGCGTTTTCATATGGCGAATTGGGATATCAAGAAAAAGCATTAGAATTAAAACAAAAAGTATATGAAAAAGGAAAAGAAATATTAGGAGAAAATCATCCAGACACATTAATGGCATTAAGTAATTTAGCGGTTTTTTATAATGAAACAGGAGAAAAAACAAGGGCATTAGAATTACTTAAAGAAGTATATGAAAAAAGAAAAGAAATATTAGGAGAAAATCATCCAGACACATTAATGGCATTAAATAATTTGGCGTATTCATATGGCGAATTTGGATATCAAGAAAAAGCATTAGAATTATACCAAAAAGTGTATGAGGAAAAAAAAGGAGTGCTAGGAGAAAATCATCCAGATACATTATTAGTATTAAGCAATTTAGCGTCTACATATGATGAAATAGAAGAAAAAGAAAAAGCATTAGAATTATACCAAAAAGTATATGAAAAAAGAAAGGAAGTACTAGGAGAAAATCATCCAGATACATTATTAGTATTAAGCAATTTAGCGTGTACATATGATGAAATAAAAGAAAAAGAAAAAGCATTAGAATTATACCAAAAAGTATATGAAAAAAGAAAAGAAGTACTAGGAGAAAATCATCCAGACACAATAGAATCATTAAATGATTTAGCTTTTTCTTATGATGAAACGGGAGAAAAATCACAAGCATTAGAATTATATCAAAAAGTATATGAAAAAAGAAAAGGAGTGCTAGGAGAAAATCATCCAGATACGTTATCTGCATTGAATAAATTAGCTTTTTCTTATGATGAAATAGGAGAAAAAACACAGGCATTAGAATTACTTAAAGAAGTATATGAAAAAAGAAAAGAAATATTAGGAGAGAAGAATCCAAAAACATTATCTTCATTGAATAATTTAGCATATATATATAGTGATATGGGTGATAAAATCAAAGCATTAGAGCTATACAAAGAAGTATATAAAAAAAGAAAAGAAATATTAGGTGAAAAAGATAAATACACATTAAGTTCATTAAATAATTTAGCATTTTCATATAATGAAGCAGGGGAAAAAGAAAAAGCTTTAGAATTATACAAAGAGTCATATAAAAAAAGAAAAGAGATATTAGGAGATGATGATGATGAAAAAACATTACTTACATTAAATAATATAGCTTGTTTATACAAAAAAACTGGAGATGAAATTAAATCTCTAGAGTTATACAAAGAATTATATACAAAGCTAAAAGCAAAGCTTGGAGAAAATCATAAAAAGACATTAAAAATAAAAGGAATTATTGAAAGTATACAGAATAATAAAGAAACTTAAAAAATGTAATATAGCAAATATTTTATAGTATAAAAGGAGAATGAAATATGCCAAAGGCAAACATGTCAAAATCAAATTTAGAAAACGGACAAGCCAGAATAAAAGCAGAAAAGATATTTACAGATAGAGAAGCACCAAGAGAGTCATTTTGGAAA
>CALWZV010000018.1 GCA_944386115.1 uncultured Clostridia bacterium | reverse complement strand
TGGATATTCCACCACAAGGTGTTATTACAAGAGATAATGTTACAATTACGATTGATACAGTTGTGTTCTACCAAATTACTGATCCAGTAAAAGCTGTATATGAAATTCAGTCATTGAAAAAGGGTATTGAGTATTTAGCCATTACTACAATTCGTGATATTGTTGGTAAAATGGATTTAGACTCTACATTTAGTTCTAGAGACAATATAAATCAACAATTAAGACTTATCTTGGACGAAGCAACTGATAAATGGGGTTGTAAAATAGATAGAGTTGAAATTAAAGATATTAATCCACCTGTTGATATTCGTGATGCTATGGAAAAACAGATGAATGCAGAAAGAAATAAAAGAGCTTTAATTTTACAAGCAGAAGGTGAAAGACAATCTGCAGTTACTATCGCTGAAGGTCAAAAAGAAGCTGCTATTTTGCAAGCTGAAGCAGATAGAGAATCTAGAATAAGACGTGCAGCCGGTGAAGCTGATGCAATTAAAAAAGTAGCTGATGCTAAAGCAAAAGAGATTTCTTTAATTTATAGTGCTATTAAAGAAGCTTCTCCAGATGATAAATTAGTACAATTAAAATCATTAGAAGCTTTACAGGAAATTGCAAAAGGTGATGCAAATAAAATATTTATTCCTTTTGAAGCAACAAAAGCTTTATCTAGCTTAGGAAGTGTTAAAGAAATTTTTGATGATAAAAAATAAACTAATAAAAAAATAGCTTGTATATTTATGCAAGCTATTTTTTTATACATAATAGTTTATTGTTTCATTTTTCTTACTGTTTCTTTGTAGTCTTCTGAGTTTATTAATGCTGTTCCACATACTACAATATCTGCTCCAATTCTTTTTATTTTTTCAATATTGTTTAAGTTTATTCCTCCATCTACTTCTATATCTATTTCTAAATCTTTTTCTTTTATATATTGTTTTAATTTTTTGATTTTTTCTAATGTTGATTCTATTAGCTTTTGTCCACCTTGCCCTGGCTCTACAGTCATTATTAATACTTGGTGTATATATGGTAATATTTCATATATTTCTTCTATTTCTGTATTTGGTTTTATTGATATTCCAGATTTTATATTATTCTCATTTATGTATCTTATATTTTCTAATATATTATTCTTCCCAGATTCATAATGTATTGTTATGATTTTTGGTTGTAAGTCTAAATACTCATCTATATATTTTCTTACACTTTTTACCATTAAATGAACATCTAATGGTATATTTGATACATGTTTTATTTCCATTGCATATTTTCTCATAATATCTTCTGTATTATTTTCAACAAATTTTCCATCCATAACATCTATATGGAAATAATCTATTCCAGCTGTTTCTAAATTATAAAATGTTTTTAAGCTTTTTTCTTCTTGTACTGATAATATTGATGCTGAGATCTCTATCATTATTTTTTCCTCCAATTATATCATTAAATTAATATAATCCTTAAGGCTATTATTGACTTAAGGATTATATGCAATTTTAGATTTTTTGCCTAACATCTAATACTGGATTATCGCTGTTTAGATCCATCATCTCATATGCAGCATTTCTTCCATCTACATTAACTATAACTATTATATTTCCTATTCCCTTCACGCTCACGGTTATTTTTTCAGTGTCCGCCGGAATTTCTTTGTCGTATTGAGGTACAGATTCTCCATCTACTGAAACTATTACTTTTACTTTTTCTGGTTCAACTTCAACTCCATTTTCATCTTTTTCTGGTTCATAATCAACTATTTCACTTACATAGATATTAACAGTTCCTGTCTTTATCTCTGCTATCTTATTTACAGTTATTGTTATTGCTGTTCCTTCTTCCACTTCTGTTCCTGAATCTATTGATTGTTTTATTACAGTTCCATTTGTCTTTGTTGTATCTTCCCCATCCCTTACATTTTCCAATGTAAGACCTGCATTTGTAATTTCGGTTCTTGCTTCTTCTTCAGTCTTACCAAATAATTCTGGCACTTTTACTTTTTTTATTCCACTACTTACATATATTTTAACTGTACTTTTTGCATCGACTTCTTCATTTTCTGCCGGCTCTTGCCTAATTACATATCCTGCTTCTACTGTTTTGCTTTCTTCTTGTATTTCTTCTGGTACTAATCCTAATTCTCTTAGTTCCTCTAATGCTTTATCTCTTGTCTTTCCAACTAATTTTGGTACCGGAACAACTTCTTTTCCTTTACTTATAACAGCTCTTACTGTACTTTGTTCTTTTATAGTATAGTTTTCTTTAAATTTTGGCTCTTGTGATATTATCTGCCCTACTGGTACTTCATCATCAAATGCCTCTTCAACAATTTCTAATTTTACATTTATTTTGTTTAATTCTGTTCTTGCTTCTTCTTCTGTCATACCTACAATATTTACAATTTGAACATCTTTTAATTTATTTGCATCTAGTATCTTAAATGTTACAAACATTACTAATAAGAATAATAAAATTGCACCAATAAATATTGTAAAAAACCTTATTACCTTATGTTCCTTAAAAAATGTTATGAATTTATTTTGTTTTTTTTGTTTATTTGAGTTTGCTTTTTGTTCTTCTGTCATTATTGAAACTCTTTGTGTTGGAAAATCATTTCCTTTGCTTGTATTTACAACAAAATTTTCATCTGGTGTTTTTAATGCTAACCTTAAGTCTGTAAGCATTTCTGTTGCAGTTTTATATCTATCTAATGGTTCTTTAGACATCGCTTTCATTATAATATTATTTACACTTATTGGTAATGTTGGCTTTATTTTTATTGGTTCTACTGGTTGTTCTTGCATATGTTTTAATGCAACAGAAACTGGAGTATCTGCATCAAAAGGCACTCTACCTGTTACCATTTCATACATAACAACACCTAGTGAATATATATCTGATTTTGCATCTGTATATCCTCCTTTTGCTTGTTCAGGAGAGAAATAGTGTACCGAACCTATTGTACTACCAAATGCTGTAATTGTTGAATTTGATATTGCTTTTGCTATACCAAAGTCTGTTACTTTAGCAACTCCATCTTCTGTTATTATTATGTTGTGTGGTTTTATATCTCTATGAATTATATTGTTTTTATGCGCTACTTCTAATGCTGATGCGATTTGTATTGCAACATCTACTGACCATTTCCATGGTAGAGAGCCATCTTCTACTATAATTTCTTTTAAGGTCTTACCTTTTATTAATTCCATTACAATATAATATAGTTCCCCTTCATTTCCTACATCATAAATCGAAACAATATTTGGATGTGTTAAACTTGCTGCTGCTTGTGCTTCTATATTAAATCTTTTTATAAATTCAATATCTGTTGTGAATTCTTCTCTTAAAATTTTTACAGCTACAAATCTGTTTAAAACATGACATTTTGCTTTATATACTGTTGCCATTCCGTCCGGTCACCAATTTTTTCTAAGATTTCATATCTTCCACCTATTAATCTTCCTTGTAAATTCATTTTACCTCTCTCCTTAATTATTATTTTCTATTATTATTGCTGTTATGTTATCATTTCCTCCATGTTCATTTGCCATATCTATTAGTGATTCTATTTTTGTGTTTGATTTGTTTTGTATTATATTAACTATTTCATCATCACTTAACATATTAGTAAGTCCATCTGAACACATTAATATAATATCTTTAAGTTCTAGATCTACTTCTATTAAGTCTGGTTCTACAAAAGTGGAAGATCCTATAGCTTTTACTAGCATATTTTTATCTGGATGAGTTAATGCTTCTTCTTCTGTAATCTTACCATCTTTTATAAGTTTTTGCACATAACTATGGTCATCTGTTATTCTTTTTATTTCATTTTTTCTTATTAAGTAAACTCTACTATCACCTACATGCCCTATAAATAATTTGTTTTCTATTATTAATGTTACATCCATTGTTGTTCCCATTTCAGATAGTTTGGCATCTGTTTTTGCTTTTTCATATACCATCATATTAGAATATTCTACTGCTTCTTTTAGGAGTTTTAAAATTCCCTCTTTATTCATTTGTATGCTTGACACATTATTTTTAATATAATTTTTTGAAGATTCAACAGCTATTTTACTTGCAATTTCTCCTCCATTATATCCTCCCATTCCATCTGCTAATATACATAGATTTAGTTCTTCATTTTTTTCTGGTATATAATAATAATCTTCATTTTTTTCTCTTGCCATTCCTATATCTGATTTAGCAAATATTCTCATTTTAAATTTTTCCTCCTTAATTGTCCACAAGCTGCATCTATATCACTGCCTAATTCTCTTCTTATTGTTGCTACAATTCCTCTTGAATTCAAATCATCTCTAAATTTCATTATATTTTCATTTGTACTTTTTTTGTATCCATCTTTTTTTATTTCATTTACAGGAATTAAATTTACATGACAAATCATTCCTTTTAATAATTTTGCTAATTCTTTACTGTTTTCTATGCTGTCATTTTCTCCTTTTACTAATGCATATTCAAATGATATTCTTCTTTTTGTTTTATTTATATAATATTTACAAGCTTTTATAAGTTCTTGTATATTATATGTTCTATTAACAGGCATTAATTCACTTCTTTTTTCATTATTAGTACTGTGTAGTGAAACTGATAATGTACATTGTAAGTTTTCCTCTGCGAGTTTATAAATTTTTGGTACCAATCCACAGGTTGAAATACTTATATGTCTTGCACCTATATTTAATCCTTTCGGATCATTTATTATTTTTACTGCTTTTATTACATTATCATAATTATCTAGTGGCTCTCCAATTCCCATAAATACTATGTTTGAAATTTTTGTATTTTCGTCCTTTTCTACTTTTAATATTTGTTCTAAAATTTCACCTGAGCTTAGGTTTCTAATATATGAAATTCCAGTTGATGCACAAAACTTGCATCCCATTTTACAACCAACTTGTGATGAAACACATATTGTTTTTCCATACTTATATTCCATAAGAACTGTTTCTATTGCATTTCCATCTAATAAATCAAATAAATACTTTATTGTACCATCTTTTGATTTTTGCTTTTCAATTATTTTAAATCTTTTTAATTCAAAATTGTCTTTTAATTTATTTCTTAGCTCAATAGAAATATTAGTCATTTCATCAATAGTATCTACATTTTCACTGTATATCCATTTAAATATTTGTTCTGCTCTAAATGTCTTTTCTCCAATTTCAGTCATTTTGCTTTTCAATTCATCTAGTTCATAATCTTTTATATTTTGCAACATTATTACCTCATTTAGATTTATATCATATTTTTAAATTTTTTTCAAATTTATTTAAAAACTATTTGCATATGTTTGCATAAACCATGTATTATAGTCAAATGGTTCTATTTTTTCTGGTTCTCCATATTCTATTCCAAATGTTTCTACACTCATATTTGTTATAACTGGTGGATTTAGTGGCTTGTCAGCAACTAGCGCATTTCCTTCTTCATCTTTTGGTGGCTCTTCATCTGCTCCTAATTCTTCTTGCCTATATGTAACTTCTAAGTTTGCAATTTTCTCTACGATGTCTAGGCCTTCTATTACTTTTCCGAATGCTGCATAGTATCCGTCTAAATACGAAGCATCTCCATCCATTATGAAAAATTGCGCTCCTGCAGAATTATACCCTTCTTCTAATAAACTAGAATCCATACTTCCATAATTACTTCTTGCCATTGATATAACACCTTTTTCATGTCTTAAATCATTTTCCTTATAACCATTTGCAATAAACTCCCCTGGTATGTTATATTCTAAATTTCCTGATCCATCACCATTTATATCCCCACCTTGTATCATAAATCCTGGTACTGTTCTGTGAAATGTTAGATTATTATAATATCCTCTATTTATAAGGCTTATAAAATTTTTTACAGTATTTGGTGCTTTATCTGGATATAATTCTATTTTTATTGTTCCATAATCAGCTATTTCCATTGTAACTATTGGATTTTTTACTTCATTCGTTAGCTTTTTATAATATCCATATACCAAAACTCCTATTAAAGCTATTAATATTACAATTACCATAATTAATAAAATTCTTTTCTTATCCATTTTTCATTCTCCTTTACTCAACAATTATTACTGGTCTAAAAGTGTCTGCTGGGTCTGCTGTTCCCTGTGTATAATAAAATGCAAAAATACCTGCATGTGTGCTATATCTAAAATCAGCTCCGCTTCTAATAAAAGGATGGTCTAAATATGGCATTGTTGACATATCATTTCCCCATGAATTGTATGAACTGTTTGCATATCCATTAGATGTTTCCCATATTGCATTTCCATATTTAGCACTATTTGCTTCATAATTTATTTGTCTATCTGCAGCTGATGTTGTTGCTCCACTTCCGTCTAGTTTACTTATATATTTGTCTTCTAAAGATTTCTTTAAATTTACTGCATGTGTATTTGTTGTACTATTAACTAAAAATCCCATTAATTTTTCAAACAAACCTCCAGCCATGTCGTAAATTCCATATATATTTCTAGTTGTACTTGCATTAGGGCCATTACCAGTATTGTAGTCACTATAAACTGATGTCGCTGTACCAAATGCAGTTGTTGAATCTCTGCTTTGTCCTGCACATCCAGTTCTGTTTCCAAAGGTACTATCACCATTATGATATGAGTTATTCCATACTCCACTTGATGAATCTGAATATGTTTGCATATTTCCATATTTACTTTGTGTTAGATATACAACAGCTCCCCATTCGCTAGATTTCATAAGATGTGGATATGCATTTTCAGTTAAACCATATATATTAGAGTCTGCATTCATTTTCTGGCAAACAGCACTCATATTTGATATATCAATATACCTCCATGATGAAACTCCTGGTATTACCTTTACATTTAAATTTGCATTATTGCCTCCTCCATATGATGCTGTAGGAGTATTGCTACTTGCCTCAAATTTTGCTACCCATATTCCCGTTATTTCTTTGTCCCATTCTCCATTTGCATAATCATTAGTTGTTCCATCACAAAAACTTGGATGTACATTCCACAATGATTCTCCTGATGCATCTGCTGGATTAACATACGAATTGTCTGTTGGAATATCTGATGTGCCTTTTAAGAACTTTATTTCTATTTCATTTGAATTTGTTCCATGATATCCTTCTGAAATTTTATACATATATCTTGGTATCCAAACAAACATGCTTCCAAATGATTGCACTGTTTTTCCATCTGATGCAATTTGCAAACCATCTTGTAACATTACATTTGCCCATTTTTTTGCATCTTCTGAATAATCATACCATACTCCACTATCTTTATTTGTTATCTCCCAGTTTGTGCCATTCCATATTACTGGAACCATCCCTTCATCTAATTTTGGACTATTTGTAAGAGCAACATTTACCTTTTGCGTTGATGATATTCCTAAGCTATTTTCAATCTTTATTAAATAATTTCCAGTTTTGTTTATACTTATTGTATTGCCTTCTGTTACCTTTCTATAATAGTCTACTTGGTTAGTTGATTCATCTATTATCTCTCCATAATAGATTTCTCCTTTGTTTACATCTTCACCATATTTAATATTAGATATTGTTATAGTTGCATTTAATCCATTTATATTTTTTGTGATATCAAATTCTGGTGGTGTTGTACTTAGCTCTACTTGTTTTATATTTTTAGATTCACCTGGTAAATCAGTATATCTATAGTATAATTTATTTTTATATTCGACCCCTGTTAAACTAATTACATCTCTTGTGTTAAAATTAACTATAACATCCTGTTCTATATTCTCAATTCCAAAATTTGTTTCCAAATCATTTCCACTAAAATACCTAAAATCCGAAAACACAAATGCTGCTTCGTTTTCATCTAAAAAAGATGAATTTATTGTTGAGATTACTGAATTTATTTTATTCTTAGTATCATTATCTAATGTCTCTACATCTTTCCCATAATTTGAAACCATATCTTCACCTATTGATATTTTTTCATAGGCTATATTAACTTGTCCATGTATTATTTCAAGTTCTGTTTTAAATCCAGTAACCTTAGCATTTTCTAATACTTCAAATCCTGTATATATAGTCGTTCCAAGTAATATAATTATTATTAGTATTGCTATCATTAAAGTTATTAGTGTTATGCCAGAATTCTCTCTCATTTTATCCTCCTCTTTAGAATTATAAAATTACATTATCAAATACAAATTGTTCTTGCATTTTTTTTAATGATTGTTTTATTGTTCTTGCTCTTATTTCTCCTATCCCCTCGACACTATCTAATTTTCCTATATCAGCAAGCAATATATGTTGGAATGACTTAAAAGATTTAACTAAACTATCAACAATATTAGATGGCATTTTAGGAATTTTATTGAGTATTCTATATCCTTTTGGATATACAGCAATTTCTTCATAGTTCTCAAAATTTTCATAGCCAAGGAGCTCTGCAATAACATTACTTTCTATAGGACCATTTCTATATAAATTTCTTATTTCTTGTAGCAGTTTTACTGCATCTTTTTTCTTGCTTTGTGAAATGTAATCTTTTATTATTAAAGTTTCTTCTTCTTCCAATCCTCCAATTAGCTCTTCTAGTTGCATTTTAACTAGTCTTCCGTTCCTCTCCTAACTCATATATTGAATGTTTTATTTCATCAACAACCATCATTGCCATTTCTGCTCTTTGTATACAATTAATTACATTGTCCAATGTTACAATATCATTAAATTCGTATTCATTCAATATGCTAAGTCTACTATCAAAAGCATTTTTATATCTTTCTAAAATTTGCAATGCTTGATTAGCTTTCGATAAAATTCTAGTAGGTTCTTCTATTGTATATCTAAAGTTATTTTTAAACACAGTTATTACATTTCTTCTTTGTGAAATACTAATTACTAATTCTCCTGTCTGTTTTGCAACACGTTCTGCGGTTCTATGTCTAGTACCAGTTTCTTTGGTACTTATTGTTGGAGATGGTATTAGCTGTGTATTTGCATATAATATTTTCTTTAAATCTGAACTTAACACAATAGCTCCATCCATTTTTGCAAGCTCATATAATTTTGATGGACTATATTTTTCATTAATATTAAATCCGCCATCTACAATATTTAGTACTTCTTGTGAATCCCCAACAACAATCAAGGCTCCTGTATTTGTTCGTAAAATATTCTCTAATCCTTCCCTTAATTCTGTTCCTGGTGCAATTAATTTAAGAACTTGTGCTAAGTCATCTTCTTTTTTTCGATTTTCTTCCAATTTAAACACCTACTTAAACTATTTTAAACCTATAGATTTCATAGCCATTATTATATCTTTTGCACCTATTATATCTAATTTAAATTCTTCTTTCAATAGTTTTTTATTACTTTCTGGAATAATACAAGTTTTAAATCCTAACTTTTCCGCCTCTTTTAATCTTTTCTCAATAAGATTAACTGATCTTATTTCCCCTGTTAATCCGCACTTCACCAATTGCCACAACATCTTTACCAATTTGTATATTCTTATAGTTTGATGAAACAGCAAGAATAATACCTAAATCCAGAGCTGGCTCATTTATTTTAATTCCTCCAACTACATTTAAATAAACATCCTGATTTCCAAGCATAAGTCCTGCTCTTTTTTCAAGAACTGCAATAAGTAAAGTTAATCTATTATAATCTATCCCATTTGCCATTCTTCTTGGTAAACCATATACACTTGGTGTTGTTAATGCTTGTAATTCAATCATTATTGGTCTTGTACCTTCTTGACTTGCCACTACTACTGAGCCTGAAACATTAGTATCCCTTTCAGAAATTAGTACAGAAGACGGATTATTTACTTCAACCATGCCCGAGTCCCTCATTTCGAACATTCCAATTTCATTAGTAGAACCAAATCTGTTTTTTACACCTCTTAATATTCTATATGAAAAATATCTTTCTCCTTCCAAATATAAGACCGTGTCAACCATATGTTCAAGCACTCTCGGTCCTGCAATATTTCCGTTCTTTTGTAACATGTCCAATAATTATTGTTGTAATATATTTTTGTTTACATACTCTCATCAACCTTGCTGTAATTTCCCTTACTTGACTAACACTTCCAGGACTAGATGAAATTTCATCACTATACATTGTTTGAATTGAATCTATAATAACTAGTTTTGGAGATATATTTGATATTGCTTCTTCAATAATGTCCATATCAGTTTCACCTAAAAATAATATATCATTACTTTTTACTCCAAGTCTATCTGCTCTTAATTTTATTTGTTCTCCAGACTCTTCACCAGAAACATATAAAACTTTTCCTTGATTTTTGGCTATATTATCACATATTTGCAATATTAAAGTCGATTTTCCGTATTCCAGGTTCACCACCGTAAAAGAATGAGAGAGCCTTCAACAACTCCTCCTCCAAGTACTCTATCTAATTCACTGAATCCCGTATTACATCTTGTGCTTGTCTTTTTTTCTATTGAATTTATAGTTACAGGATTTATTGATTTTTTTTCTTTTATATTTCTCCCGTTTTTATTATCAGACACTTTTTCTTCCACAAATGTATTCCATTCATTACAAGCTGGGCATTTCCCAAGCCATTTTTGTGACTCATACCCACAATTATTGCAGAAAAATAAACTTTTTATTTTTGACATTTGGTCTTTCCTTTCCATATAATGCAGATATATTTAATATAATTTTGAAATAACTATAGCAAATAACGCATGTGACCATCCAAGCCCAATTACCCATGCTGGTTGCATTGTTTCGTTATTTACTTGTTCTCCTAAATATCCGTGTTTTGTACTTGTTTTTACAACAAACTCTAAACACTCTTTTGCTTTTGCAATTTCTCCTTTTTCTATGTAGTAATTAGCCATCCAAAGGTTAGATATTACCCATGGATTTCCTCCCATATAATTATCGTTTTCATATCTTAAATATCCACCAGTATATGTTCTTAATGTTAAATTTATTTTCTCTATTGTATTTTCAATTTTCTTCTCTTTATTTGAATATATGTTAAATGGTGTTGTAAGTCCAAGTAAACTTATGTCTATTTTTTTGTCTTGCTTGTTTCTTACAAAAGTTTTTAGTTCTTTATCATAAAAATTATCAGTTATATATTCTTTTAGTTTTACTAATATTTCATTATTTTCTTCTCTTTCTTTTACTATTTTTTCCTGTTTTATTCTATTTTTACATATTAGATCATTTATTTCATCATATATTTTATTTTGTGCTTCTATAGCTGAAAAAATTGTTGCAAGAGAATATGCATGAATACCTTCATTTTCTTCCCATATATCATAGCTTTTTATCATTTCTTTTTCTTTAAATATATTATCTAAATATATTTTTAAATAACTAATTGCTTTTTCACACATTTTTAAGTTTTCTTTTAAAAAATTTTTGTTTTTTGTTTTTTTGTAATGTGAATATATTCCATATACTACTGATGCAGTTTCATCTATTTGGTATCCCCAACATGGTGCCAAATTTCCATCTGTATAAAATCTTTGTTCCCACATTCCATTTTGTTCTTGTGTTTGTTTGCAAAATACTTTATAGAATTTTTCTGTTTCTTTTTCCATTTTCAATATATCAAATGCCTCTGTTATAAATATTGCATCTCTTGGCCAACAATAAGAATATCTTCCACATTTTCTTTTAGTTTCATCTACTTCCACTCCCGCAGATATTCCACCTGTTTCATGATTTATTAATAATGGAAATAATAATATTGTTCTTTCATATATTTGTTTTATTTTTTCTTCATATTTATTTAATGGATTTTTTAGTTTTAAAGTGTTATGTTCTTTTAAATATTTCATCCAATAATCTTTTGTTTTTTCATATTCATTTTTAGCATCTATTTTATTTAAGTCTTTATGTTCTTTTACTTTTTTTTCAACATATATGTATACATCTATTTCTTTTTCTTCTCCTGGTTTTAGCTTCCCTATATTATAACTTATACTAGAATCTTTTGACATTCCTATATAATCTTTTCCACCTATTATTCCAGTTTCTATATTATTTACACTATTATTTATTTGTACATTTTCTATTTTCTCTTTTGATGTTATAAATACTGAAAAATCATGTCCGTATTGAACCAAACAATTGTCTTTAAAATAACCACTTATATCATTATTATCATCTGTTAATAGTTTTGAGTGTATCAAAAATTTTACACTTAAGTTTATATTGTTGTTATTAATAAATTTATATTTTTTTATCAATACATCTTTCTCTATTGGTACAAAATCTGTTTGAACAATTCTTAAATTGAAATAAGTATTAGTAATATCTGTGTTTAATATGTTTGTTTCTTCTGTATAATATTGTTCATATATATTATTTATGTCATTATGCAAGTATATTAATCTTGAATCATTTATTTTTACACCTGTATGAAAAAACTCGAAATATTGTCTAAAATCTGTTGTTGGATAATACATTCTCAAAAGTTCTCCATTTTTTGTATAACTTGCTATCAAATTTTTATTTCCTATTATTGCATCATTACAATATTTTTCCATTATTCTTCCCCTTTAATCTTCTATTACATTTACTATTTGTTTTTCTAATGCTTTTATTTTGTCTGCAAGTTTTGCAATCTCTTCATCATTAATGTCTTCAGATAACATACCATCTCTTACAATTTGTGTCATTTCTTTTATCTCTTCTTTTATTGTTTCTAATCTTTCTATTATTTCTAATCTAATATATCTGTATTCATTTGGAAGTACTAATTTGTTTATTGTTTTCATTGCTTCTAATGAGTAAACTTCTCCAAAATCTGGTATTGTAACTGGTATTTTGGTTTCTTGTATTATTTTTTCTTTTAATACCCTTTGTCCTTCTGGCTCACCATGAACTAAGAAAATATGATCTGGTCTTTTAGCAGTAAATGAATATATAAAATTCATTAGCCATTCTTGATCTGCATGACCAGAATATCCTTCTATATATTCAATTCTTGCATTTACTGCAATCTCTTCTCCAAATATTCTTACTTTTTTTGCACCGTCTACTATATTTCTCCCTAAAGTTCCAGGTGCCTGATATCCCACAAACAATATTGTACTTTTGGGGTTCCATAAGTTATGTTTTAAGTGGTGTTTTATTCTTCCAACTTCACACATACCACTTGCAGAAATTATTATTGCTGGTTTATCCATTTCATTTAAACTTTTAGATTCTTCTGCTGTTTTAGTAAATTGTAAGCCTGGAAACTCTAATGGATTATCTCCATTTAGTATTTGTTCTCTTACATCTTCTTCAAATAAATTCATATTTTCTTTAAATATTTCTGTAGCAGATATAGCCAATGGACTATCAACAAATACTGGTACATGCATTAAAGTTTGATATTTCTTTTGAAATTCATCATTATCTTTATTTTGCTCTTTTAATTTATTTATTTCATATAATATTTCTTGTGTTCTTCCAACTGCAAATGATGGTATTACAACAGTTCCACCTTTATCTAATGTTTCTGAAACAATGTCTAAGAAAATTTTTGCTTTATCATCATTTCTTATATGCAACCTATTTCCATATGTTGATTCCATTACTAAGTAATCTGCTGATTCTATCATTGTTGGTGAATCCAAAAGTGGAATATCATTATTTCCTAAATCACCTGTAAATACTATTTTCTTTGTTTCATCATTTTCTGTTATCCATACTTCAATAATACTAGATCCTAACATATGTCCTGCATCATTAAATCTTACCCTAATATTTTCATCTATTTCTATTATCTCATCATATGAAACTGGTGAGAATAATTCTAAACAATTTAGAGCATCTTGTGCGGTATATAATGGAGGCATTGGTTCTTTGCCTTCTCTTTTTCTTTTTCTGTTTTTCCATTCAATTTCAGTTTCCTGTATGTGTCCACTATCTGGTAGCATTATTGAACACAAATCACAAGTAGCTTTTGTTGCTATTATTTTATTCCTATACCCATCTACATATAGTTTAGGAATTCGTCCTGAATGATCTATATGTGCATGTGTAAGTAACATAAAGTCAATTTCATTTACATTAAATAAAAACGGATCAGAATTATGCAATATATCTTTTGCTTGCCCCTGATACAGACCGACAGTCAACTATGAACTTTTTTCCTGCACCTTCTACTAAAAAATTAGAACCTGTTACTGTTTTTGTAGCTCCTAAAAAAGTTATGTTCATTCTATTAATTCCTCCTATCCTAAAATACATATTATTTAAATAAACAATTTTATTTTTCTTTTAAATTTTACTTTAAACTCTGGTATTTTCTTAGGTATTCCTATTTTTTGAACGCTTTCAAGATTCTCTTCATCAAATATTTGTATATTCAAAGTATTTTCTTCTTCATTTAACTCTATTTCTATTGTTTCTAAATTTGTTATCTTTGTTGCTAAAATCTTCATTATTATTTCACTATTAAAAACTATATTTTCGCTTAGTGTACATATTGCCTTAATATTACATCCTCTAGTTATTATACTAGCATATGCTTGATAAATTATTGTTTTTAGTTCAATTGAATCTTTTATTTGTGTTTTTCTTTTTAAAGGCATTTCAGTATAATATCTTAGCTTATATATTATTTCTACTACTTGTTTTTTTGTTTCAACTTTCTGTATTTCATATATGATGCATTTTAAAAACTCTTTTTGTAGTTCTAACAATATTTCATATAAATTTTCTTTTTTCAAATCAATTATGCTTTCTATTAGTTCAACTTGTTTTTCTAAATTACTTTTCTTTTCAATATATTTTCTAGGTTTTATTATTTCATTTAATTCTTTTATTTTTTCTAACTTTTGTTGTCTCTCTTTTTCTATTATTTGTACAAAATCACTTAAACTAAAAATCTTCTCTTCCTCTTTTAATTGTGAATTTCTATCATTGTAACATTTTATTAATAAATCTTTACTATTTAAACTCTCATCAATTTCCTTTATTTGTTTATTAATTCTTTTCTTATTTTCAGAAACATTTGAAATAAATTTTGTTTTATCTTCCATTTGTCTAAGTTCTTCATTAGCTTTTTTTAATGTTTCATCTAATTCTATTTTATTTTCTTTTTCTTTTAATGCAAAATCTAGTAAAATAAATTTTTCAAATTTATCTATTAATCTATTTGCATTTTTCTTTGTATATCTTTTTTCTAGCTCTGTCCTATAATCAAATTCACCTGCAGCCCATTTTTCCATGTTTTCATTTCCTAATAGCAATTGTAAATTTTGATATACTAAATTATAATTTAAACTTCTTATTTCATGTTCCTCAATATTCCATGAAAAGCCATCAAAACTCCTCACTACCTCATGTTTATCCATATTGTATCCTGCGTTTAGTATTTGGTTTGCATTTTTTTCTAATATTTTATGACTTATGTTGAATTTCTTTTCTGCTAATGTTAATATTCCATATAATATATCTTTTTCATTAGGGTATGTTTTTAGACTTTTTTTATTATAATCTACAATTATTTTATCCTTCATTTTTTCCAGTTCTTTTGCTTCATCTGATTGAGGTTTTATTAGTTGAATATGATCACAATTATTTTTTATAATCTCTATTAATTTTTCCATAAAATGTGTTTTAGTTTGTAATATGCCCTTTACTTTTGAATAATCATCATATCCTACTTCAATTTTATAGAACATACTAAGTATAAGATTTTTCGTTTCATTTGAAAAATCCTTTTTCTCTAATACTGATTCTAATTCACTATTATAATCTTTTATATTTAATTTAGAAAAAAAATCTTTTTTTTCCAAATTTTTTCCTCTCTTTCTATTCCTTATTTTCTTCAGTTTTTCCCATTTTCATTTCTTGCCATTCTTCTTTTGAAATTAAAACTTTTCTTGGTTTGCTTCCTTGGTATCCAGATATTATTCCTCTTTTTTCCATTTGGTCAAGTATTCTTCCTGCTCTTGCATATCCTACTTTAAATCTTCTTTGAATAAATACAGCAGAAGCCTGGCCTGTTTCTATTACTGTTTCTATTGCATCATCTAATAATTCATCTATGTCATCATTATTTTCATCAGCTTCTTTATCTGAAATATCAGTCTTTTCTATTTTCTCTAAAATATCTTCATTATATTTTGCTTCTCCATTTGCTTTCAAGAAATCTACTATTCTTTCTACTTCTTTGTCTGATATAAAAGCTCCTTGGATTCTTATTGGCTTTGGTTTACCAACAGGGAAAAATAGCATATCACCTTTTCCTAATAATTTTTCTGCTCCAACCATATCTAATATTGTTCTAGAATCTACACCTGATGAAACAGCAAATGATATTCTACTTGGTATATTTGCTTTTATTATACCAGTTATTACATCTACAGATGGTCTTTGAGTTGCAATTACAAGATGCATTCCAGCAGCTCTTGCCATCTGCGCTAGTCTACAAATTGCATCCTCAACATCATTTTGCGCAACCATCATTAAATCTGCAAGCTCATCTATTATAATAACTATTTGTGGTAATTTACCTTCTATTCCTTCTTTTTCTAGTTCCTCATTATATCCTTTTATATCTCTTACACCTTTTGCAGCAAATAATCCATACCTATTTACCATCTCCTGTACAGCCCATGCAAGTGCCCCTGCAGCTTTTTTTGGATCTGTTACCACTGGTATTAATAAATGTGGTATTCCATTATATATTGATAATTCAACGACTTTAGGATCTATCATTACTAGTTTCACTTCACTTGGTTTTGCTTTATAGATTATGCTTGTTACTAATGTATTAATACATACACTCTTGCCTGAACCTGTACTTCCAGCTATTAACACATGTGGCATTTTGGCTATATCAGCAATTACCGCTTCTCCAGCAACATTTTTCCCTAGTGCAATTGGTACTTTTGATTTTTCATTTTTGAATTCATCTGTATCTATTATCTCTCTTAAATGAACTATTTCTTTTTCTTTGTTTGATATTTCTATCCCTACAGCTTGCTTTCCTGGAATTGGAGCTTCTATTCTTATACTTTCAGCTGCTAAATTTAGTGCGATATCATCTGCTAATTTTGCGATCTTACTTACTCTAACCCCTTCTGCTGGTTTTAATTCATACCTTGTTATTGCAGGTCCCACAGAAACATTTTCAACTTTTGCTGAAACTCCAAAACTGTATAAAGTTTTCTGCAATTTTGCAGCCGTTTCTGTTACAGCTTTTTTACTGCTTCTGCTTCCTTGTTTTCCTTCAAATTCTAGAAATTCTATTGGCGGAAACTCATAATTTTCATCTTCTACTGTTAATGCATGTTCTAGTAACAATACTTCTTTTGTTTTATCTTCTTTTTTCTCTTCCTCTTGTTTAAATAAATTTGCATCAATTGTATCAGGATTTATTTTTTCATTTTTATTATTACCATTTTTTTCTTCATTCTTTGGTTCATTAATATTTATTGTTATTTGATCATCTAATACTTCAGGTAACTCGTTTTCATTTTTTTCTTTCCTTGGCTTGCTATTTTTTTCCTCTCTCTTTAATATTCTTTCTTCGTGTTTTTGTTCTTTCCTTTCTTTTAGTTTATCAATTCTGTCTGCTATTATACTAGCAAGTTGAATTTTGAATATCAAAACTAAAGAAACAATTATAATCCCACCAGATATTATAAATGTACCTACTATATCAACTAACTTAATTAGTGGTATTGCAATTATAGTTCCTATTGCCCCTCCACCAATATTTTTAGTTCCTGCTTCATATGCTTCTTTAACAATACTCCAAAATTCATTTTCTATATTAAATGTTCCTATTGCAAACTGATATGTGCTCATTATTACTGTGATTGCACATAAAAAGATTCCATATTGAATTAATTTTGAAAATAAATATTCTTTATCTTGATATATTAAATAAATTGTTATTGCAAATGTTCCAATTGGAATTATATATTTTATAAATCCAAAAATGCCTCCTAGTAATGGACTTAATGTTTCACCTATATATCCTGACTCAATATATATTAAACAAAATAAAAGTATGCTTAATATTAGCATTATTACTACTTCTACATCTATTCGATTAATTTTTTCTTTCTTTTTTCTTCTCTTTGCCATAAATACTTTATTCCCTCCATAAAATAAGAAAAGTAATTTAGCCATATGTGTATTTTGTTTTATAAACACATGATATTCTAAGGAAACTTAACATCATTTTTGTGAAAATTGTTTAAGCACTGTAACATCAAGGAAAATTAACTTTCCTATACAATAAAAAAAGTCAGATTCCCCCTCCGACCTTTTTTAGAATTAAATTATTTCAATTCTCTTCTGTTATCCTGTATTAATTTTATGTTTAGTTCTATATTTTTTTCTGCTTCACCTAATGCTTCTTCTATTTTTCTTAAGATATCATCAGCATATTCCTTAGTTCCCTTTGAGATCTCTCGTGACATTTCATTTGCTGTTTCTATTATTTCGGCTTTTTGTTCATATGCCTTTCTAGTTATTTCATGCTCATCTATCATAGAAATAATTCTATTTTCTGCTTCTTTTACTATACTATTTGCTTCTTTTTTTGCCTCTTCCAATATTTTCTGTCTTTCTTCTTTTACCCATTTTGCTTGTTTTAGCTCATCTGGTAATTTTAATCTTATTTCTTTTATTAGCTCTAGCATTTCTTCTTTATCTACAATACCTTTTTCTGTAAATGGTAATTTTTTACCTCTTTCTACTAAATCTTCTAAAGTTTCTAATAATGTAAATATTTCCATGATTCTTCTTACCTCTCTTTACTTATGAACAAAAGTTTTGCTCGTCCATATTCCCTAATATCATATAAGTTTAAACTACAATCTAATTTAATGTCTTCATCTGTTTCTAAAATAATAATTCCATCTTTTGATAATAGATTTAGCTCTTCTATTGTCTCTATCGCCTTTTTTCCATGTTCTGATCTGTATGGAGGATCTAGAAATATAATGTCAAATTTTTGTTTTTTTACTTCTTCTAAACATATAGTATAATCTTTACATATAACTTTTGCTTTGTCAAATAATTTTGTTTTTTCTAGATTTTTATTTATTATTTTTATAGCAGAATAAGAATTATCACACAAAACTGCACTTTTCGCTCCTCTGCTTAGTGCCTCTATTCCGCAAAGCTCCACTACCAGCAAACAAATCAAGAATATTTGCATCCTTTACTCTTGTTTGTATTATGTTAAACAACGCTTCTTTTACCCTATCTAATGTTGGTCTTGTATTGTTTCCAGGTAAGGAATATAGTTTAGTTCCTCTAGCTGTTCCACTAATAATTCTCATATTTTTTCCTTTTATGTTAGTATTTTATTATATTTATACTATATGTCAATAGTTTTAATACAATTGTAACATAGATTTAACAGTATTGTAATACTGTTAAAATAATTTTACGTTATTATATATTAAATTTTTATATTTTACAAGAGGTAAACATAAATAATATTACTTAATTATTTTTAATTCTGCATAATTTTTATTATCAAATTCTTTATCATATTCTATATCATTAAAAATTTCTGGCATTCTTTCTTTAAAATATAATAATAAAGGGATTGTAAATTGTCTTACATGTGGATGAACATTTTTAGCTGTTCTTAATTTTAATATGTGTCTCCATTCTCTTAAATTGGCTGTCATAGCAATTTCTGTTGCAAGAGAAGCTGGAAGCAACATTCTACAAACATCTGCTTTATATCCCATCTTAGATAGTTTAAAATAGTTTTTTTCTATTTCTTCCATTGTCTTTTTCCATATTTCAAATCCATCTTTATCTTCTAGTAAATAAAAAGGTTCTATAAATTTTATTTCTTGTTCAAATTTTTCTTTGCTATAATTGCACCATCTCGTACTCTCTATACTAAATGATGCATGACGATGTCTGGTTATGTCCCACATTGATCCCCTATCTGTTAAAATTCTGATAGAAACTTTTTCATGTTCTATTACACTTTCATGTCCACTCGTAATTATATTATTTAAAAATCTTTTATAAGATTCTTCATCTGTAGAATGTGATTTATAACATGTTCTACCTGCTTTTTCGATATTTTTCATTATCTGAACTCCATCAATATCTGGAACTTCAACATATGGCTTTAATATTTTCATAATTTTGCACCTCTTATTTTTTGCATTTATTATATATTATTATTTTACCTTTTTCAACATCTAAAATAAAGTATTTTCATGCAAAAAAATGGGCGATCTAAATCGCCCCTAAAATTAATCTTCGTATTTTAAATCTTATAAACTATTAATGTTTTTATCATTTTAATTTTATTATTTATTTTGATTATCTCTACCTTCTGGTAATGCAGGCATTTGTAATACAACTTTTGCTCTAAATACAAATAACAATCCTTTTACAAATTTGCTGTTTTTAAATCTTTGCCATAATGTTGGTTTTACCTCAAATGTTGTTTCTTGTACATATTTTTCTTCTTCTTGTTGTTCATTTTCTACTGGTATTGTTGATAATACTTCTTCTACATCTTCAGCAGGTGTAGGTACTGCTTTTAATGCTTCTGCAACTTCTATTCCGATATAACTTAAAGCCTTTGATCTATCTTCTATTCTTTCCATATCTATTTCAATATGTAAATTTGTTTCTAAATTACTTATTCTAGCATTTATTAACTTCATAGCACCTTGATAATTCTCTGATGTTTTTGCTCTACATCTACCAATTATAGATAATGCTTCTATTATATCATCATTAAAATTCTCTTCTGCTTCTTTTACTTTGCTCTTCCAATCTTTATCTTTATTTTCTACTAATTCTAATATTTCTTTTAATTGGTTTGCTAAATTTATATTTCTTTCTCTTTGTCTTATCAATCCCTCTATTTGTTTTGTGTTTTCCTCAAATTGATTAGTTGCATACTCAACCAAACCATAAGCTGCTTTATATACACTTTTAGGGAAGTTTTTCTTTTTAGGATATTCTATTAAATATGTTTTTATAGATTCAATTAAATCTTTAAAATATGTATCTTCTTCTAATTGTATTATTTGTTTTTTATTATTAGGATTAATTAACTTTTGAACTTTGTCTATATTTGACAATATTTTTTCTTCAGTTATTACCATTTTTATGTTTACAATGCCTGAACGCCTAAACAATGACACGTAAACGTCCCTCCTTTGTCCTATGTGTTTAATTCTATATCTTAATTATACAATCTTTTGCAAAAAACTACAATAGGATTTGTAAATTTTTATTTTTCGATTTCGTTACAATTTTATTACAACATTATTACAATTGTCAATAAATTTCGCTAAATTAATTTATAAATTTATTACTGAATAAATAGTAATATTTTTGTAATATAATTTACCTGCTTTCATCAATTATTATTGGTTCTTAGAAAACTCAATGTAATAATTCACACATTGATTTTTATCTACATCTATATTCATTTTCAATTATTGTCATTATTATATTTGTAGTTTTTTCTAATTCATCATTTTTTAAAACATAATCATATATTCCTATTTTAGATTCTTCATAATCAAATCTGTTTAGTCTTAGTTCTATCTCTTTTGGGTTTGGCTTATCTATTCTGTTTTCAAGCCTTCGTCTTAATTCTTCTTTTGGTACTCTTAAAAATATTGTTACAATTTTAACTTCATCTTTTAATAAATCTATCAAATCCTGAGTTCCGTTAACATCTATATCTTTTACTATAATTTTTCCACTTGATATTTTTTCATTTAATAATTTTTTTGAAGTTCCATAGTAATGATTGTGATGTACCGAGTATTCATATAGCTCATTATTTTTTATCATTTCTTCAAACTCTTTTGTTGTTACAAAATTATATGTTTGTCCCGGAATATCTCCAGCTCTCGGTTCCCTATCTGTATATGATGGCAATGTTTCTATTTTTTCCACTCTTGATATTAATTCTTTTTTTATTGTGTCTTTGCCAGCTCCTGCAACTCCAGACAAAATAACTAGCATATTGTCACCTTTCCTTCTTCAATTTCATTTGTAGCTAATGTAACTGGAGATTTCTCGTCTACATCTGTAAGAAGTTTGCTACCTGCTGCAATTTGTCTTGCTCTCTTTGCTGTTGCAACAACTAATCTAAATCTGTTATCAACAATTTTTAATAAATCTGTAACACTTGGTTTTACTATCATATAAATTCCTCCTATTTTCTTAAATTAATCTTCTTCCTCTGTTTCTTTCTCAAACCTTCCAGCAACAGTTTCTGGTTGCACAGCAGATAGAACTACATGTCCAGAGTCCATAATAATTACAGCTCTGGTTCGCCTTCCATATGTAGCATCTATTGCCATTCTACTTTCTTTTGCTTCTTGTACAATCCTCTTAATTGGTGCCGATTCTGGACTTATTATTGCTATCATCCTGCTTGCAGAAACAATATTTCCAAATCCAATGTTAATTAACTGCATATTATCACATCCTTTATTCTATATTTTGAATTTGTTCACGTATATTTTCTATTTGAGTCTTTAGCTCTACTACTATGTTAGTTATGTCTATGCTTGCCGATTTTGAGGCTATTGTGTTTGCTTCTCTATTCATTTCTTGAATTAGAAAATCTAATCTTTTGCCTACAGGTTCCTTAATATCTAATAGTTCCTTAAACTGTTGTATATGACTTTTTAGCCTCGTTATTTCTTCTTCTATTGAAGATTTGTCAGCATATATTACAACTTCTTGTGCTAATCTATTTTCATCAATTATTTCATTTTTTAATATTTCTTCAATTCTTTTCTTTAATTTTACTATATATTCTTCAATAAGTCCAGTAGAAAGCCTTAAAATTTGTTCAACATTAATATTTACATCATCTATTCTATTTACTAAATCTTGATAGATTGTTTTTCCTTCTTTTTCTCTCATTTTTAAAAATTCTTCAATTGCAATATTTAATACTTGTTTTATTTCTTTTGTTATTTGCTCTTCAGATTCTTCACTTTGTATGTTTAAAACATCTGGAAGTTTTATTATTTCCATTATATTAATACTACTATTTACATCTGCCTCATTAATTAATTGTCTTATTTCATTTATATAATTTTTTGCTAATGCTTTATTTATTATGACTTTTTCTTGTTTGTTTCCATTATTTAAATATAAAATATTTACATCAATTTTTCCTCTACTTATATTTTTATTTATCTCTTTTCTAATTTCATCTTCTACGAAGCTAAAGTTTTTAGGCATTTTTATACTTATATCACTATATTTATGATTTACAGATTTTATTTCTAAAATATATTCTCTGCCATCTACCTCTAATTTTCCTCTTCCAAAACCAGTCATGCTTTTTATCATTTTTATTATTCCCCTTGTTTATTCATTATAATTTCTAAAATCTTTTTTACTGTTTGTTCTATGTCTAGATTTGTTGTATCTACAACTATTGCATCATCTGCAATCTTAAGTGCTCCATATTCTTTTTCTTTATCTATTTTATCTCTTTTTCTTATATTTTCTAATACTTCTTCAAAACAAGTATTTATATTTTTTTCCAAGTTTTGTTTGTATCTTCTTATGGCTCTTACTTCAACATCAGCATCTAAATAAATCTTCACATTTGCATCTGGAAAAACAACTGTCCCAATATCTCTTCCTTCCATTATTATGTCTTTTCCTTCTGCCATTTTTCTTTGCCACTCTACCATCTTATATCTTAGTTCTTTTATTGCTGAAATTTGAGAAACTAATTCATTTACTTCTTTAGTTCTTATTTTTTCTGTTACATCATTTCCGTTTAACAATACTTTATTTTCATTCATTACTATATCTGTTTTATTTAATAACTCTAAAATTTCTTTTTGATCTTTTTCAGTTAAATTATGCTCTATTGCTTCTAATGTTATACATCTATACATTATTCCTGTGTCAATTTTTTTTAAGTTTAATTTCTTTGCTATTATTTCCGTTATTGCACCTTTCCCCGAACTAGCCGGTCCATCTATTGCTACAATAAAAGCCATGTTTTTTCTCCTTTATTCGTTATTTTGTGGAATATATATTCCCTTTGCTGTAACATCAATATAATCTACATTCATAGCAGTTAAATTTTCTATTTCTTTTTTACATTTTTCCCTAAATAAATTTAATGTATTTACTATGTTACCACAATTATAATTTACCACTATTTCTATATATATTCTTATTATAGAATCATCATTTATTGTCCTTACTTTTACAATTTTATGAATTCCGTCTGTTCTTACTGCAAGATATTCAATTATTTGTCTAAAAACATTATCAGATATTGTAAAATTCCCCAAATAGCTAAAAGTTGGTCTTATTATGGATTTTTCAGATATATATGGTTTTTCATCTCTTCCTTTAGATTTAAATATTTGTAATGGATCTAGTAAATAGCCAGAAAAATCCTTTTTTATCGCAAATGTTGGGACTGGTATAACATGTTTTCCCTCTGTTTGCCTGATTCTTCTAGCTGTTTGCATCTCCTCTTCAGTTGCTACTTGGTCAATATATATTGTTTCTATAATTTTAGGGAATCCTAAATTCTCTGCTATTTTCTGCACCATATTGTCTGATGTTCCCAAAATAAGTATGCTTTCTGGTTTATATTTTCTTATTATTTTCTTTATTTCTGCTTGCTGTTCTGGTTTAGAAAATAATGCATGTTTTACCGTTTCTATTTTGGTTGCTGCCTTTTTGGCAGAACTACCAGCTATTACTTCATTATCTTTTATTAATAAACCATCATCAATTATATAATTTATATTTCTTTCATTAGCTACCATTTGTGCTCTATAACTTTTTCCAGTTCCAGATGGTCCAACAAATGCAAATACTTTTAGTTTATGTTGCTCAAATAGCATTTTATCAACTCCCTCTGTTGCATAATTTATATTGTTATAGTTTATAATAAAGGACGCCAAAACGAAGGCGTCCTGATATTACAATCTTATATGTAAATATCTTTATAATCCTAACATCCTTGGTTTTAAGCTATTTCATTTATTTTTACGTCTTTTATATGGTTTATTTTCTCCCAACTTGTATCACGTTTAAATAAACATTTGAAATTAATTACAAGCCAAGAACCTAAAAATAATGGATAGCATAATAATCCTTTTATCATTGGCTTTATTGGTCTTTTATCTAATTTCATTATTAACATTGCTGTTAATATTGGTAATAAGAATGTAGGAATTATGTATCTTGCATAGTTCCAAAATAATTCTGTTCCTGTCAATCCATTTCCTATATATAATATAAAGTTAAGCAATAATAATATTATTGTTGCAATAAACATCGGTATACTTCCAATAATATATAATAATCCATCAAAATTCATTAATGTTTTACGTTCTTTTACTGCAACAGCTAATGCTTTTGTATATTCTTGCATACATTGTATATGCCCTACAGTCCATCTAGTTCTCTGCTTCCATGATTGTTTAAATCCTAATGGTTGTTCATCATATACTTTTGCATCAACAGCCCATCCTAATTTGTTTCCTTTTATAATGTTTTTTAATGAAAACTCTATATCTTCTGTAAGTGTCTTGGTATTCCATCCTTCAGGTTTTATAATATCAAATTTAACCATAAATCCAGTTCCATTTATAAGTGGTGATAAACCTAAATTATATCTTGCTAAATGATAGAATCTATTCATTGTCCAATAAAATATTGCATATCCTGCTGTAATCCATGTGTCTGTTGGATTTTTTATGTCTCTATATCCCTGCACAACAGTTTCTCCTTGACACAATTTTTTGTTCATATTTTCTATGAATTTTGAGTCTACTATATTGTCTGCATCAAAAACGCAAAACGCATCATAATCAGCATTTTCCTCTATTTTCTTTGCCAAAAACCATTGCATAGCATAACCTTTTGTTTTTTTGCTTTCATCGAATCTTTCATATACAATAGCTCCTGCATCTCTTGCAATTTCTGCTGTTGCATCAGTACAATTATCAGCTATTACATATATATCTAATAGCTCTTTTGGGTATTCTTGTTTTTTAAGACTCTCTATTAAATTTCTTACAACCAGTTCTTCATTATGTGCTGGTATTATTGCCATGAATTTATGTTTTTTGTTTATTAATAATGGTTTATCTTTTAATTTAATTAAAGAGCATATACTCACTCCTATTTGATAAATCCAAAATATAGTTATTATACATACTAATGATTGTTGCAAAATATACAAATATTTCATTTTTCTTCCTTTCCTATAAAAATTTTCATATATATTATACTAGTATAATACTTTTTTTGCAAGTTTTTATCATTTTTTGTTATTTTTTTATTCTATTCCTTTCATTGTTAAGTTTATTCTACCTTGTTCATCTATCTCATATACTTTAACTTTTACATCTTCGCCTATTTTCAATACATCTTCTACTTTATCTATTCTTTTATTGGAAATTTTAGAAATATGAAGTAATCCCTCTTTCTCAGCTCCTAAATCTATAAATGCTCCAAAGCTGGTTATCCTTATTACTTTTCCTTCATATACTTCTCCAACTTCAATTTCCTTTGTAATATTTTTTATTATTTTTTGTGCTTTCTCTGCGTCATTTGAGTTCGATGCATATATAAATATTTTTCCATCATCTTCAATATCTATTTTTACACCTGTTTCTGCAATTATTTTGTTAATAACTTTTCCACCTGATCCAATTACATCTCTAATTTTTTCTGGATTTATATTCATTGTTGTTATCTTAGGTGCATATTTTGATAGTTCTTTTCTTGGCTCTGGCAATTGTTTTAACATAACCTCATCTAAAATATATTCTCTTGCTTTTTTAGTTCTTTCAAAAGCTTCTTCTATTATATCATATGATAGTCCATCTACTTTTATGTCCACTTGTATTGCAGTTATTCCTTTTTTTGTCCCTGCGACTTTAAAATCCATATCTCCAAAGAAATCTTCAAGTCCTTGTATATCTGTTAACATTATATATTTGCTGCTATCTTTTTCATCTGTTATAAGTCCTGTTGATATACCTGCAACAGGAGCTTTAATAGGCACTCCTGCATCCATTAATGCCAGTGTACTTCCACAAATACTTGCTTGTGATGTTGAACCATTAGATGAAAGTACTTCTGAAACGACCCTAATTGTATACGGAAATTCTGTTTCATCTGGTATTACAGGAACTAAAGCTCTTTCTGCTAAGGCTCCATGTCCAATTTCTCTTCTACCTGGACCTCTTGATGGTTTTGCTTCTCCTACACTATAGCTTGGAAAATTATAATGATGTATATATCTTTTTGTTTCTTCTTCATCTATTCCGTCTAATTGTTGTTCTTCACTAGTCATTCCAAGTGTTGCAACAGACAAGACTTGAGTTTGTCCCCTTGTAAATAATGCACTTCCATGTGTTCTAGCTAAGAGACCGTACTTCGCAAGATAAAGGTCTTATTTCATCTATTTTTCTTCCATCAGGTCTTTTCTGTTCATTTAATATTAATTCTCTAACACATTTTTTTTCTAATCTATGAACACTTTCTAATATGTCTGGAGTTATTTTCTCTAATTCTTCTTCATTGTTTTTGGTAGCAAAATATTCTAAAATCTGTTCTGTTAATTTCTCTATATTTTCATCTCTTATTGTTTTGTCTGTTTCTTGTATTCCTTTATATATATCATTTTTATAAGTTTGCTCTATTTCAGAGTATATTTTTTCATCAACTCCAAATGCTTTATATTCAAATTTTGGTTTTCCTATTTCCTTTACTATATTAGATATAAATTCACATATTTTTTTAATCTCTATATGTGCTTTTTTTATTGCATCAAGCATAATGTTTTCTGGTATTTCATATGCTCCAGCTTCAATCATTGCTATTTTTTCACTTGTTCCTGCAACAGTTAAATTTAGTTTGCTATTTTCTCTTTGCTCTAGATTTGGATTTATTACAATTTCTTCATTCACATATCCAACTTGCACAGAACCAGTTGGTCCATTAAATGGTATGTCTGATATTGAAAGAGCAACAGATGAACCAATCATGGCACATATTTCTGGTGAGTTATCTTGATCTACTGATAAAACTAATGCATTAACACATACATCATTTCTAAAATCTTTAGGAAATAGTGGCCTTATTGGTCTATCTATAACTCTTGATGTTAAGATTGCTTTTTCAGATGGTTTTCCTTCTTTCTTTTGATAACTTCCTGGTATTTTTCCCACAGCATATAATCTTTCCTCATAATCTACAGAAAGAGGAAAAAAATCCACCCCATCTTTTGGTTCTTTTGAGGCAGTTACATTTACTAATACCGCTGTGTCTCCATACCTTACTAATGCGCTTCCATTTGCAAGCTCTGCCATTTTTCCTGTTTCTATAACTAATTTTCTTCCTGCTAAATCCATTTCAAAAGTTTTAAACATATAATTAATTCTCCTTTTTTTGTTTTATTTTTTACTATTTTTTTGTTTTTATTCAAATATTTTGTCAAAAAAAATGGTAGAAAAGCCTACTATCTTGCTTTGTCTACCTTCTTTGCTGTATATAAAACATTTAGATTTATATACAATAACAAGAATTAAGCTTGCTTAGAATAGCTTATTCTTTTAAAATCAAGCTATTCTAAGTAAAAATCTTTCTTATTTTCTTATGTTTAGTTTTTCTGTAATTTCTCTATATTTTTCCAAGTCTTTTTTAGATAAGTAATTTAATAAATTTCTTCTTTTTCCAACCATCTTTAATAAGCCTCTTCTTGAATGGTTGTCTTTTGTATGAACTTTTAAATGCTCTGTAAGCTCATTTATTCTTTCTGTTAACAATGCAATTTGAACTTCTGATGATCCTGTATCAGATTCACTTCTTTTGTATTCATTAATAATTTCTTGTTTTCTTTCCTTTGTCATATTATCCTCCTATTTTATCTGCCTATAACTGAGCATAAGTTTAGGTATTCATCCTTAAGCTAAGTATAAGGTATTTTTTAACATTAATATTTTACTATATAATTGTTAAAAAATCAAGCTTTTTGCTACAACATTTTCCTTAAAGTTAAGAACAAAAGTGAAACGAAGTTTCACTTTTGTTCTTAACCTATTTTAAAATAATTTTATTATTTTTTAAGATATGTCTTTAAAGTATTATACAGATTAGCCCTCCGCTTCCTTCATTTATAATTCTTTCTAGGGTCTCTTGTAATTTTGCTTGAGCATCTTCTGGCATTTTAGCTAGTTTGTTTTGTAATCCTTCATTTACAAGCTCATGTAAGCTCTTTCCAAATATATTAGAATCCCATATTTTCTTCGGATCATTTTCAAATTCAGAAAGGAGGTAATTTACAAGTTCTTCTGATTGTTTTTCGCTTCCAACTATTGGAGACACTTCAGTTTCTATGTTAGCTTGAATCATGTGGATACTTGGTGCTTTTGCTTTTAGTTTAACTCCAAACCTTGAACCTTGTTTTACCATTTCTGGTTCTTCTAATATTAGCTCCTCCATACTTGGTGTAACTATTCCATATCCTTTTTGTTTTACTTCTTGCATTGCTATTGCTATTTTATCATATTCTTGTTTTACTTTTGCAAGTTCATTTATTGTTACAAATAAATCTCCTTCATTTTTTACTTCTACTTTTGTTATTTCTGTTAATATTTTATAAAATAATTCCTCTTTTAAAATGATACTTGTATCTATATTTCCATTACCTAGTTGAATTTGTTCTATTACTGTTTTTTCTATTATATCTGTTCTTTGTATTTTATTTATTCCTACATTTATCTGTTTTATCATATTAATATCTTTAAAAGCTTCTTTTACTTCTTTATATAGTTCTTGTTTTAATGGGTGTTCATATTGTAAACCATCTATCCATCTTGGAAACTTTACATTTATTCTTTCTATTGGAAATTCATATAATATTTTGCTAAATATGTTATTTATGTCTTCAATCTTTAAATTTGCACAATCAGTAGGTATTACACTTACTCCATACTTAGTTTCTAATTTTTTTGCTAATTCTTTTGTATATTCCGAAGCTGGGTCATATGTATTTAGAACAATTACAAATGGTTTATTAAGTGCCTTTAATTCATTTACCACTCTTTCTTCTGCTTGGATATAATCTTCTCTTGGTATATCTGTTATGCTTCCATCTGTTGTTATTAATATTCCAATTGTTGAATGTTCTTCTATTACTTTTTTCGTTCCCATTTCTGCAGCAACTTCAAATGGAATTTCCTCTTCCGACCATGGCGTTTTTACCATTCTTGGAACATCATCTTCTAAATACCCGAAGTGCATTGTTTACTAAATAACCTACACAATCTACCAATCTTGTTCTTAACTTAATATTTTCTCCTAATGTTATTTCTATTGCCTCATTTGGAACAAATTTTGGTTCAGTTGTCATTATTGTTCTACCAGCAGCGCTTTGTGGAAGTTCATCTTTTGCTCTTTCTTTTTTGTATTCATTTTCTATGTTTGGAATGACAAGTAGATCCATAAATCTTTTTATAAATGTTGATTTCCCAGTTCTAACTGGTCCAACAACCCCTACATATATGTCCCCATCTGTTCTTTCTGCAATATCTTGATAAATCTCTGAATTACTCATAAAAAAAATTACCTCCCAAATAAAATGTTTGTCTATTAAACTTTAATACATTTATATTAACTATATTGCATGTTTATTACTTATTTTTATATTTTTTCACTGAATCATTATTACATTCATATTATATTAACAATAAAAGATTCTTTGGAGTGGTAAATAATGAAAATAAAAAAAGGTGATATTGTTGGAAGAATCTCTTATGGTAAAGATATTCTTTTCATGGTAAAAAAAGTAATAAAATTAGATTCTGGAAAAAGTTTTGCTATTTTAAAAGGCCTCACTGTTCGTATTGAAGCAGATAGTCCTATAGATGATTTAGAACTTATTAATAAAAAAGAAATTGATAACTATATGAATTTCTTTAATAAAGAATTTGAAAAAAGAATAAAAAAAAATAGATTTATAACTAGACTAAGCAAAAATGTAATAACAGGTAGCATTCTTCACCTAGACGGTGATAGAAAATATAGCGAAAAGTC
>CALWZV010000017.1 GCA_944386115.1 uncultured Clostridia bacterium | reverse complement strand
GATAAAGAAAATATTAAAATTAATTACAAATTTAAAGTGTAAATTTAGAGTAGATAAAATCTGCTTTTAATTTTAACGAAAATCTATCACAAAAGAAATTGCGACTGGACTAATGATGATATAGAAGATATTTTGCAAACATTAAAATCAAATAATTGCAAAGCAACATTTTTTTTAGTTGGTGATTGGATAGATAAATATGAAGAGTCTGTAAAAATGATTTATGAAAATGGCCATGAGATAGCAAATCATTCAAATACACATTCTCATGTTGGTAGTTTGAATCTAGAAAAAAATATAGAAGAAATAAAACTTGCAGCAGATAAAATAGAAAAATTAACAGGGAAGAGAAGTAATTTATATAGAGGACCATATGGAGAATATAATGATACAGTCTTAAAAGCAGCAAAAGAGCAATCTCATACAATGATACAGTGGTCTATTGATTCACTAGATTATAATGACCTTACATGTGATGAAATGTTAGAAAGAATAGAGCCTAACTTAAAAAATGGTAGTATAATATTAATGCATAGTGGTGCGAAAAATACAGCTTCAAGCTTGGATAAGATAATAAAAACCATACAAAATAAAGGTTATGAATTAGTAACTGTTTCAGATTTGATTTATGAAGAGGGAAGAGTAGATAATCAAGGTGTTCAACATAGTATATAAAAATATATATTGGGTATAATGCTATTAAGGTGATTATATAATGGCTTGCATAGGTATTGTAGCTGATAAAAATTCAGAACAAGAAATTGAAAAAATACTGCTAGAAAAAAGTAAAGAGTATAATAATATATTTACAATTATAATAATTAATGAAAAAAGTATAAATAATATTAAAAATATAAAGTTTGAAACAATTTTAATTTATAAAAACATAATTAAAAGTGAAGATGTTTTTAAACAAATTTTATTAAATACAAAATATTTAATATTGAATTCTGATATAGAAAAGCCATTAAAAATAGTAGAAAATATAGATATAACTATAATAACATATGGCTTTAATTCAAAAGCTACAATTACAGCGTCAAGTGTAAACGAAAACGAAATACTTCTTTGTATTCAAAGAAACATATTAAATTTAAATAAAAAGTTGATAGAACCACAGGAAATAAATATTTATACTAAAACACAAAATAAGCATATAGAGATGGCAGTTTTTTGCATAATGCTGTTATATGGAATGATTTTAGAATAACAAAAAATAATAAATTTTACCAAATTTAACATTTTATGTAGACAAACCTCAAAAAAAGTAGTATAATCATAATATCAAGGAAATAATTATTCTAAAGTATAGACAATGTGAATAAAATACATTAGAGGAAAATAAGGGAGGAAAACAAATTGATTACAAATTATTTAGAAAACAACCATTTAGTATTGATAGGAACAATAATAAGTGGAAAAAGAATAAGCCATGAAATATATGGTGAAAAATTCTACATATTTGATTTAGAGGTGCCAAGATTAAGTGAAATAACAGATAAAATTCCTGTAACAATATCTGAAAGATTACTAACAGAGTTTGATTTAACTATAGGAAAGAAAGTAATGATTGAAGGACAATTTAGATCATATAATTCATATGAAAATGAAAAGAGTAGATTAGTTCTTACAGTATTTGCAAAAGATATTTCATTATATGAAGAAAAAGAAGAGGAAAATGAAGAAAACAAAAAAGATATAGTTTCAAATGAAGTTACTTTAATAGGTTATATCTGTAAACCACCAATTTATAGGCAAACACCATTTGGAAGAGAAATATCAGATATATTGTTAGCTGTAAATAGAGCATATAATAAATCAGACTATATTCCTTGCATAGCTTGGGGAAGAAATGCAAGATTCTGCCAAAACATACAAGTTGGAACAAGAGTAAAAATAACAGGTAGAGTACAAAGTAGAGAATATGAGAAAAAATATGAAGATGGAACCGTAGAAAAAAGGATTGCATATGAAGTTTCTGTAATAAGTTTGGAAATTGTTAATGAAGAAAAAGAAGAAGATAGCAATAAAGAAGCAATTTAAAATTTATATTGTCAGAATTACTATAATATGTTAGAATAATAACATATTATAGTAATTTTTTTTATCATAGATGGAGCACATATGGAAAAAAACATAAAATTTGATATTTTAAGTATAGTATGTATAATTGTTTTTTGCATATCAATGTCACCAGTAACATTACAAAATGATACATTTTATACTATAAAAATTGGAGAATATATTTTAGATAATGGAATAACCTATATGGATCCATTTTCTTGGCATGAAAATTTGAGTTATACATTTCCACATTGGTTATATGATGTTATGATTTATGCAATATTTAATGTGGGTGGTTATTTAGGAATATATATATCAACAATTGTTTTTGCATGTATATTGGGAATAATACTCTATGCAACAAATGTAAAATTAAATAAAAATAGATTACTTTCTTTTCTAATGACAATAGGAGTTATATATCTATTAGGGGATTTTATTGCTGCAAGAGCTCAGCTTGTTACATATATACTTTTTACTTTAACTATTTATTCAATAGAAAGATTTTTATCTACTAAGAAGAAAAGATATCCATTATATCTTATAATTATTTCAATAATGATTGCTAATTTGCATGTAGCAGTATGGCCATTTTATTTTGTACTATATTTACCATATATAGGAGAATATATTATTGCTTGCCTTCAAGATAGTGGTAAATTTATAGATAAAATCAAAATTAGAAGATATAAGAATAAGTTAAATAAAAATATAATAGACGAAAAAACAAGAGAAGAAATAACAAATAAAGTATTGGAACTTGAAGGAAAAATTTCTCAAGCAGATGAAAGAAAAAACAAAAGAAATGCTAAAGCATATAAAGTAGAAATAGTAAAAAACAATAATGTTAAGTGGCTAATATTAATAATGTTAATATGTGTATTAACAGGTTTGTTAACTCCTTTAAAAGATGCACCATATACATATTTGTTTAAAACAATGCAAGGCAATACAACACAGAATATAAATGAACATTTGCCTTTAGTGCTTATAGATAATAAAGAATTTTTAGTGTTTATTGTAATCTTTTTGATAATTTTAATGTTTACAGATACCAAGATAAGATTAAAAGATTTATTTATGATTGGTGGTTTGCTTTTGCTAGCATTTATTTCAAGAAGACAAACTTCCATGTTTATACTACTTGGATCATTTACACTTGTGAATTTATGTGCTAGGTTCATTAATAAATATGATCCTGATGGTATAAAAAAAGTTGAGGAGTTTATGACCACACTTTTAGGAAAGATTATTGTAATTTCAATAATCGTGATTTTGAGTTATTCGAATATTAAACCAGATTTGGATGATAAGTTTGTAAATGAAAAATCATATCCTGTTGAGGCAACAAAATTTATTAAAGAAAATATTGATATCCAGCAAATGAGATTATTTAATGAATATAATTATGGAAGCTATTTGTTATTACACGATATACCAGTATTTATAGATTCAAGAGCAGATTTATATTCTCCTGAATTTAATAAAGGTACAAGTGTATTTTCGGATTTTATGAATATTTCAGGAATATCTGTTTATTATGAAGATAAATTTGAAAGCTATGGTATAACACATGTTATAATTAAAAGAAATAGTAAGCTAAATCTTTTAATTTCAAGAGATGATAATTATAAAGAATTATATAAAGATGATAATTTTTGCGTTTATGAAAGACTTAATGCAACAAAATGAAAGGGATAATATAGTAAATGGATAATCAAAAGAAAAATTTAAGTTATAAAGTAATTATAATAATTGTTGTTGGACTTATATTAATAGACCAATTATCTAAAATAATAGCAGTAAATAGATTTCAAAATAGTGTTATTATTTTAGATGGAATACTTAATTTTACATATACACAAAATACAGGAGGGGCATTTGGAATAGGTAGTGGAAATGTTTTTATGTTTATTCTAACAAATATTATTGTAATTGGACTTATAATTAAATTTTTAATTACTCAAAAGAAGATGATGGATAAAAAAACACAGATATTATTGTCCTTAATATTGGCAGGAGGTATTAGTAATCTAATAGATAGGGTATTTAGAGGATTTGTTGTAGACTTTATAGATTTAGCATTTTTTGATTTTCCAGTATTTAATATAGCAGATATATGTGTAGTTAGTGGCTGGATTATGCTAGTTATTGTAACAATAATATATGCTAAAGGTGAGAATAAGAAAAAAGAGGTGAAAAATAATATTGAGAAATGTGGTAAAAATATTGGGAGTTCCAATAGATAACATTACATTAGAAGAAGCGGGAGAAATTACTAAAAATCTAATAAAAAACAGTAATAAATCTTGTAAGATGATATTTGCACCTAATACTGAATTTATAATGACAGCACAGAAAGATAAAGATTTTTATGAAATATTAAACAAATCTGAACTTTCAACTCCAGATAGTATTGGAGTAACACTTGGCTTTAAATTACAAAAAAAACGATTAAAACAGAGAATACCAGGACAAGCATATTTTAGAAAAATTTTTGAGCTTTCAGAAAAAGATGGAATAACAATATATATTTTAGGAGGAACTGAAGAAGTAATAGAAAAAGCTGTTCAAAACCTAAAAAAGAAATATCCAAAATCTCATATAATAGGATACCATCATGGATACCTGCAAAATGAGCAGATGGAAAATGATGTTATAGAAGAAATAAATAAATTAAAACCTAATATGTTATTTGTAGCAATGGGAGCTCCTAAACAAGAAAAATGGATATATAAAAATAGAAATAGACTAAAAGTAGATGTTGCTGCTCGGACAGCGGTGGAACATTAGACTTTGAAGCAGGAAGAATAAAAAGAGCACCAATTTTTATACAAAAGATTGGTTTGGAATGGCTATGGAGATTATTAAGGCAACCCAAAAGAATAATAAGAATGAAAGTTTTACCTATTTATTTTTTTAAAATTATTTTTAAGAAAGACAAAACTAAGTCAAAATGGGATGAGGTATAAATTTGGAAAAATATATAGTAAATGAAAATGAAGAAAACATTAGATTAGATAAGCTTTTAGCAGATAAAAATAATAAAATATCAAGAGGCACATACCAAAGATTAATAGAAAATGGTAATGTTTTTGTTAATGATAAAATAGAAAAATCTTCATATAAAGTACAAAAAGGAGATTATATAACTGTAAAGAATGAAGAGGTTAAAGAAGTAGCACTAGAACCACAGAATATACCATTAGATGTAATTTATGAAGATGATGATATAATTGCAATAAATAAACCTAAAGGAATGTGTGTTCATCCTGGAAATGGAAACAAAGATAATACATTAGCAAATGCAATTATGGCAAAATGTAAAGGTAGTTTATCTGGAATTGGAGGAAAAATAAGACCAGGAATAGTACATAGGTTAGACAAGGAAACATCTGGTATAATTATTGTTGCAAAAAATGACTATTCACATATAAAGTTAAGTGAAATGTTAAAACAAAGAAATGTAAAAAAAACATATATAGCATTAGTTAGAGGAGTTATACCAGAAAATGAGGCAACAATAGACATGCCTATAGGAAGAAGTACAAAAGATAGAACCAAGATGGCTGTTACAAAATCTGGGAAAAATGCTATAACACATTTCAAAGTATTAGAAAGATTCAGTAATTTTACATTATTGGAAGTAAAGATTGAAACAGGAAGAACACATCAAATAAGGGTTCATCTGGCAGAAATTGGCTATCCTATAATAGGTGATGAGGTGTATTCTAATGGAAAAAATGTATTTAATGTTAAAGGACAAATGTTACATGCAAAAAGATTAGAATTCAATCATCCAGTAACAGGTAAACATATGATATTAGAAGCAAAACTACCAGAATATTTTGAAAAAATAATAAAAAAGCTAGAAGGAGAAAATAGCAAAGATGAGTGAAATAAGACTTCAAAAATTTTTAAGTGATAATGGAATTGCATCTAGAAGAAAATGTGAAGAATATATTTTGCAGGGAAAAGTAAAAGTAAATGATAAAATAATAACAGAATTGGGAACTAAAATTAATACAGAACATGATAAAGTTTTTTTCAATAATAAACTGGTTAAACTAGTAAACAATAAAGTATATATATTGCTAAATAAGCCTGAAGGATATGTAACAACTTCGTGTGATGAATATAATAGAAGTACAGTTTTTGATCTGATAAATTTACCTAATGTAAGATTAGTGTCAGTTCGGAAGACTAGATATGTATACGTCAGGAGCACTGATTTTAACCAATGATGGGGAATTTGTTTACAAAGTTACACATCCAAAACATGAAATAGAAAAAACATATGTAGTAACTGTAGCTGGAAAAGTTACACGGAAAAGATATTGAAAAATTGGAAAATGGAGTAAGAATAGATAATTATGTAACTAGAGAAGCTAAATTGAAGTTAATAGAACAAAATGAAAATACAGCCACGATGGAAATAGTAATACATGAAGGAAAGAATAGACAGGTAAGAAAAATGTGTGAGAAGATAGGAAAGGAGGTAATTAAACTACACAGAAGTAAAATTGGTAATATAAATGTAAAAGAACTAAAAGTTCGGAACATGGAGATTTCTTAAAAAAGAAGAAATAGAAAATATAATTAGAAAGGTGGAACTATAATTATGGTTGAAGATAGTGAAATAAAAGCTACAATATCACCGTTTGCTGTTAGAGAAGGGGAAATAAAAGTATTTGATGGAAAGGATAAATATGTTTCAATTGGACAAATTATTAAAAAAATAGATTTGGGTCACATTACAGAACTGCATTTTAAAATTATGGAGTTAATAAATAAATTTGAATTTCTAACATCAAGGCAATTATATCAATTATTAGTTCATAATGGTGAGGACATTAAGTCTCAAGATAAATTAAATACTAGATTAGAGCAACTACTAAAATCTAAAATTTTAACAAGATATTATTTCAAAACTGGGGAGGAATCTGGTATTTATAGAATATATTGTATGGAAAAAATGGGAAAGTATTTGTTAAATTCTAGAGGTATAGAATGTAAATGGCAACCAACAGATAATACAAAACCAATTTCTATGATAAAAAAGAGATTGGCAGGTAATCAAGTTATAATTGCATATTTAAGAAAAGTTGCTGTAACCGAGAGTTATAAAGTAAAACCTGCAATAAATGCCAAAAGAGCTGGGAAGGTATTCAAACCAACTGGTGGACAAATTAAGTTGACAAAAGGAAATAAATCAATAGATTTTATATTTGAAGTAATTAGAAGAGAAGAAGAATGGGAAGAGAAATTAAAAGATAGGATGCTATTATATAAAGACTTTTATGAAAATTTTGTACAAATGGATAGTGGATTTAGTATTAAACCTCAACTAATCTTTGTTTGCGAAGATGAAAGACATATGGCAGAAGTATTCAAAGAAATTGTAACAAAAAAGTTGGAAATTGAAGACACAAAACTATATTTTTCAACAGATTTAAGATATAATAATGATTCATTAGAGAATTCTTTAGTTGAATTTAAAATTGATGAAAAAACCAATAAGTATAAAATAAAAGAAGTTGAGTTAAAATTATTAGCTAAAAGCGACAGCTAAATATTATGTAAATTTTTCTTACAAAATGCATAAAATTTTCCCAAATTAACAATACTAAAAACAAATGAAAAATAAAAGGAGGGAAAATTTTGAAAGCAACAGGAGTAGTAAGAAGAATAGATGATTTAGGAAGAATTGTAATTCCAAAAGAAATAAGGAAAACACTTCATATAAAAGAACGGTGATCCGCTTGAAATATTTACTGATAGAGAAGGACAAGTAATATTAAAAAAATATTCTCCAATTGGAGAACTATCTGAATTTGCAAGTGGATATGCAGAAACTCTTGCTAAAACAACTGGACATATTGCATGTATAACAGATAAAGACACGATAATTGCAGTTTCAGGTGGCTCTAAAAAGGAATTTCTAGAACAAAGTTTAAGTTCAGAGGTGGAAAAAATAATAGAAAATAAAGAAGTATATACAAGCAAAGAAAATAACGAGGTAGTATTACCAATTACGCAAAACGACAATAGAGAAAGAAAAGGAGTAGAGCAAATAATATATCCAATAATTTCTGATGGTGATAGTATTGGAACAATAATATTAATGTCAAAAGATCAAAACTCAAAAATGGGAGAAACAGAACTAAAAATTGCAAGTTCGGCAGCAGGATTTTTGAGTAGCCAAATGGAAGTATAAGGTTAAATTAAAAATATACTCTCGATTTTAAATATCGAGAGTATATTTTTAATTTTTTTTATTTAGATTTAATTTTTTTTATTTAGATTGAAAACTATTGCGTCATCATTATTTAAAAAATAACTTGAGTCTGTGTTATCCATTTTTATTGGATCTATTTCATCTGAACTAGATGTTTTAATTGCATTTCCGTGCTTAGATTTTGAAGAGTTTGATGAAGTTGTAGAAGAACTTACAGTAAATTTATTAAATGCATATATTTTCGGTTCATGCTTTTCCTTGAATTTTGATTCTAAGAAATCAACTTTTCCTGGACCAATTACAGATTTACCTTTTATATCTTTGGTTTTATAAGCACATTCTTTAAATTTCATTGTTTGAATTTTCTGTGCTTTAAAGTAATCCTTCCAGCCCCATTCAATATTACCTTTTTTAGGATCATAATTTACATCTGCTGTATTATATGATTGGGACATTTTCCATTCCCTATGTGTTCCAAATTCTTTTGACCACCATTCATTATCTTCAGGTGTATTATTACCAAAAACAACTTTGGTAGAACAGTTTGCTAGAATTGTTTGCCTATTTTTAGATTTTCCATCTATACCAAATTGTGATAAGTTCTGAGCAGATATTATTATACCAACTCTGTATTTCCTATATAATGTGAATATTGGTGTTGTAGCAGGACATATAAAATCAGGAAATTCATCAATATACAAGAAATGAGGAATTCTAGATTTTTCATCTCCAGGTCTATTTAATACTGAATATTGCATTAATAGTAAAAAGAATAGTCCAAATGCTTTGTGGGCATTTGCTCCTAAATCACCCCTTCTTGTGCAAACTAATGTTACATCGCCATTTTTTAATACATCATCAAAATTTATATTATTGGTTCTATTACATAGTATTTGTTTAACACCCGGATATCTTAAAAGATTATCTAGTTGTGAAACAGCAGAAAATACATTTTTTTCTGTTTCTTGTCTTCCTACAGAGTTTTTATAAAAATGTTTTTTGAAGTATCCTATTTGTAAACTATATTTATCACTTAATTCTTCATCTGTTAAAAGCTGTTCACACATGTTTTCTACCAAATCAAAATCATTTAACATTTTTAGCATATCTTCTAGTGTTGGTAATAAACCATCATGTAATCTAGGGTACATTTCTTTTAAAAGTATTGATAAGTTTTCAATAGCTTGCATTGCTGTATTTTCTTTGAAAGCTTCCTCTAAATCAATACTGTTTGCAATAAACATATCCTTTAAAACTGAAGAGATAACAATTGCTGTTCTAGATGGGTCTTCATATATAAAAGGATTTAAACCAATAGAATCTTTATCAGATGGATCTATTAATTTGTAAGGAATATTAAAGTTTTTGGCTATGCTGCTCATTCTTATTATTGTTTCAGGATCTGGAGCTATATATGTAAGTCCTAAATCTTTATAAACTAGTTTATTATATTCACTAGTTTTGTTATATAATAATTTATTGAAATATGCAAAATATAGCTTCTCTTTTTCTGGCTTTGGAGTAATCATATTCAAAGAAAAATTTTCATTTATATATGAATTATCATATGGACAATTTAAAGTTGCAATTCCTGTTTTTAAAGCAGTAAATCCCATTTCTTTTGAAACTTCTTTGAAGAAATATTTTTTTTCAAAATCTAATGCTATCATTGGTTCAAACATCATTGTAGTTTTTCCGAGAACCAGAAACACCACAAATAAATGTGGATTCAAATCTCCTTACTTCAGGAGTTTTTATAGTCTTTCCAGTGTCTTTATCTTTACAAAGTTTGATTTCACATGTGTATGGTCCCCAGCCTTCAGATTTATCTGATAAGTCAATTCCACCATAATCCATTATAGAATCTCTTATATCTTTTGTGTCGTTTAATTTCATAAACAACCAACGGAATAATGGGTAAAAAGTTACAAGAGGTAAGTATAATGCTAAAGCAGAAAATGCTCTTTGCAATAAATCTGGAAACTCTGTTAAAATTTCTACATAATTTGGAGCGGAAAATACTATAAGCCAAAATAATTTATTTCCAAATTGTACAAACATGGAAAGAGCAATTATGTAAAGGGCAATACAATAAACATAAAAGAATGATAGCTTAGTCTGCGATGATTTTATGAATTTAGAAGAAAATGAAAAGCAAAATGCAAAAACAGGGCAAGCTAGAGCTAATGTATATTTTATAGGACCCCAATATGATAAAGATATTCCAGTAAAGCATAGAAATAATAATTCAACTAATCTATCAATTACTAAATATATTGTTATTAAAGTTAAAATATATGTTAAAAATGTATTCCTATCTGTTTTTAATAATTTTAAAAACTTATCAATATACTTCATCATGTATCCTCTCTTTCTCAATTTATACCATATATATATATTATCCTATAAAATTGATAAAAAAACAATAGTTTTTGTAAAAAAAGAGGAGGAAAACCGTAAAAAATCTATTATTTCTAAATTTAAATGAATATAATAAATATAAGATAGAATATAATATTACAAAACCAAATAGATATTGGAAGGAGAAATAATGGCAAAGAAATTAAAGAGGCAAAGCTTTATGCAGGGAGTACTTGCAATAATGTTTTCACAAGTGATAATAAAAATACTAGGTTTAATATATAAACTATATTTAACTAATAGAGAAGGATTTGGAGATGAAGGAAATGCAATTTATAGCAGTGGTTTCCAAATTTATGCACTTTTATTAACATTGTCATCTATAGGTGTGCCAGGAGCAATATCAAAATTAGTATCAGAAAGACTTGCAGTAGGAGATGGAAAAGGTGCACATAGAATATTTAAAATAGCATTTGTAGCATTTTCGATGATAGGCTTATGTGGTACATTAATTCTTTTTTGCGGAGCAGGTTATATAGCAAATACTATAATAGGTATACCAGAAGCAGAATATACATTAATAGCCCTATCGCCATCAATATTCTTTGTTGCAACTGCTTCTGTAATTAGGGGATATTTTAATGGAAGAGAGAATATAAGTATAAGTGCAAATTCTCAAAGCCTAGAGCAATTATTCAAAACTGCGTTTACAATTATAATTGTAGAACTTATAGCAATAACATCTGGAACAAGTACAGTATTCATGGCAGCTGGAGCAAATTTAGCAACAACAATAGCAAGCTTTTTAAGCTTTATGTACATATACATATACTATACAACAAGAAAAAAAGAAGTATGGCAAGAAGTAAATTCATCTGTAAATTACAGACCAAAACGTATAAAAGCAATAATTAAGCAAATACTATGTGTATCAATACCAATGTCTTTAAGCTCACTTATGTCTGCTATTAATAAAAACATAGACTCACTTACAGTTGTGAGGGGATTGAAGAATTTTTTAACAGAAACAGAAGCAAAAATTCAATATGGAATATTAGGAGGCAAAGTTGATACATTAACTTCACTACCGCTTTCATTTAATATCGCTTTGGCAACGGCTTTAGTCCCATCAATAGCATCAGCAAAAATGAAGGGAGAAAAGGATGTAATAATAAAAAGAATATCGTTTTCTATTTTAATAACAATATTAATAGGATTACCATGTACAATTGGAATGTTTTTATTTTCTGAACAAATACTTGCACTTTTATTCCCAAATGCCAGAAGTGGGACAATTTTATTACAAATAAGTTCATTTACAATAATATTTACAGTTTTATCTCAAACTGCAAATGGAGCATTGCAGGGATTGGGAAAAGTGTTAGTGCCACCTATAGCCCTTGGGATTGGAGCTTGCGTAAAGTTGATCTTAAATTTAGTACTTATTCCAATACCTGAGATAGGTGCAAGTGGAGCAGCTATAGGTTCAGTAGTATGTCATACAATATCATTCATAATAGCATATATTGTTTTAAAGAAAAACTTAAAATTAAACTTGAAATTGAGTAAATATATAATTAAGCCTTTATTGGCGACAACAATGATGGGAATATGTGCATTATTTGTATTTTTTAAAATGAATCCTATAATATACAATATAGTTGAAAATTATACAATGAGTGAAAATTATTTGTTAGCTGAGCGAATAACAACTATAATAGCCCTGCTAGTTGCTATAATAATTTATGTATTATCTATAATTTCATTAAAAATATTTAATGAAGATGATATACAAATGATTCCATATGGTAAAAAAATATATAAATTTTTACAAAAATAGGTGTATATAAAAGACACGAAAGCCTTGAGAGACAAAGAAAATACGAGCAGACACAAGCGAAAGCTTACAGAATAAAAGGATTCGGAAAAAATAAACAAAAAAAAGAAGGATTTTAGCGGGAATTGGCGAATAAAGATATTGTAGATAAAACTTAATCTACATAAAAACTTATAGGAGGTAAAGTAAATGAATAAAGCTGAACTAATCGCAGCAATGGCTGCAAAAACAGGAGAAACAAAAAAGAATGCTGAAGCAACATTAAACTCATTTGTAGAGGTAGTTACAGAAGCATTAGTAAAAGGAGACAAAGTTCAATTAGTTGGATTTGGTTCTTTTGAAGTAAGAAAAAGAGCAGCTAGAAAAGGAAGAAACCCACAAACCAAAGAAGAAATAAAAATACCAGCTTCAAAAGCTCCAGTATTTAAAGCAGGAAAAGCTTTAAAAGATTTAGTAAATAAAAAATAAATATTATAAATTTATATGAATTCATATAAAAGATATGAACACAAAATATGTTCATATCTTTTTATTGTATATGAAAAATCGACTTTTATCTTAACCCTATGTGGATTTTTCCGTATACAACAAGGTTAGGTTACATTAAATTTGCCCGAACGAAGTGAGTGGCATATATTTTGCACCAGCTTCAGAGCCACGGCTTAGCAAAATGCCTTTCTTATTTAGAACAAATGTAATATAGGTCAATTAAAATGTTAAATGCAATGTAAATATATTCAAAAAATTTTCAAGAAATATTGACAATATTAAATATAGGTATTATAATAACAATTGTCAGTTCAATAAATGCAGATGTGGCGGAACTGGCAGACGCACAGGACTTAAAATCCTGCGGGACCTAAATCCCGTGCCGGTTCGATTCCGGCCATCTGCACCATGGGAGAGTAGAAGTTTAGCAATTTCTACTCTCTTTTCTTTTTGGATATATTTAGCAATTTGCTAACCATTTGCTAACTAGTCTTTAAGAAGACATCAAAATTATATGCAATTTCTTTATTAGTCGCCTCATATATATGTGAATATAAGTCCATTGTTATATTAATATTGCTATGTCCTAATCTTTCCGAAATAACTTTTGCTTGTATTCCTATGAACTCTTATCTTGAGGGGAATATTCTAAAATATCTCCAGGAGTACAATCTAAAACTTTGCAAATATTATCTAGTGTTGAAAACCTAATTGCCTTTCCTTTATTGTTTTTTAATATTGATAAATTTGCCATTGTTATATCAAGCTTTTCTGAAAGCTCTGATAATGACATTTTTCGTTTGGCCATCATTACATCTAAATTTACTATAATTGACATATATAACTCCTTTAAATTGTTAAATCGTTTTCTTCCTTGTAATTTATAGCTTGTTTAAATAATTCAGATAATATGTATAATCCAATCCATGCAATTATAAAAATCATCATTATTATAATCGTAAAAACAGACTTAAATATAAAAATACTAATAAAATATTCTATAGCTATTATTAATGAACAAAAAGAAGAGGTTTTTAAATAATTACTATTTTTTGTAACAAATGGGTTAGCATCTTTAAGAGATTCAAATAGTTTTATAAATTGATAAATTATTATTAATGCAGGAATTCCAGAAACATATAACAATGTTAGTGTCGGTGGATATATATCAGTTGGCAAGTTAAATAGTTGTAAATAATAATTAAGCAAAAAAGGAAGTGTAATCAGAATTAATGTGCCACCAATAAATACCAATTGAAGACAAATTCTTATATAATTTGATATGCTATTTTTACCTAAAATTTTCATACATTCTCCTTTAATAAAAGTAATTTAAGTCTACATCTTTGGTAATGTTAAGGCTGTTAAGTAGAGATTTTGCTTTGAATTTTGAAAGATTAAATTCTTGCAAACTTAAATTTTCACTGTTTAATTTAGATTTGTAAGAATATAAATAGTTTTTTACTTGAATGTTAACTTCTGAATCTGAAGTATCTAAAAGCCTTGTAATTTGGCTAATGCCATCAGTTCCTATGTTATATTTTAAATAAGAAAAATCAATTTCATTATTTATAGGATCTTCAAAATACCTATCTATATTTCTTTTGGCAATTATATAATCAATATTAGCAAAATTCAATACTAAATACATTATTGTAACTATAATTATATAGCTTTTATAAATATTTATATTTTGTTTTAAAATATATAGTATTGTAGGAAGCAATAGTATTAATTCAGTAATAAGAGAAAAATAAACTAATAACCTTAAATAAGTATAACCAAATTCTAATTCATATAAATACATTCTGAAAAATGAAGATATTATAATTATTGCTGTAAAGAAGCATATTAAAATATTCATTATTACAGTGTATTTATTATATTTTTTTGATTTATTTGGTTTATTAGATATTAATATAATTATAAAATTGATTAAAGAAACGAACATTAGTTGAAAAAAGCCTTGCCTTGCATAGGCTGAATAATTAAAATTACTATCAAATCTGTATGAACCACCAAATAAATATACAAATTGTATTACTGAAAAGACAAGGTAAATAATATTTAAAATTGTTAATATAGTATTTACTGTGAAATACTCTGTAATGTTTTCTGAATTCTCACGATTTTCACCAATTTTTGTATATTTAGGATTTTCATCAATAACATTTAATATAAATCCTGCAAAATACATAAATACAAAGAATATAAAAACAAATCTAAATATTAAATCAACAATTTTAGCATTTTCAAATAAGCTACCAATAAAATCTGTTATAAATCCAAACATGTCTTCAAATATGCTATCAGCAGAAATTAGCAATGCTAGTATTATCAAAACTAAGGGGATAGAAATAAGTATTGCTTTTATTATTTTAAATAAATATTGTATTTTAGTTTTGCTTTGAAGTGTGGAAGATTTAAAAGATTTGAACACATTTTCAAAATATCTAAAAGGATTAAATAATAAACTTAACATTTTAGATATCAAAAATTTAAATTTTATATTGTCTGTAGTAGACCATATAATCATAATTAAAAATAAGCCTAAAATAACAAAGAAATTTAAAAATCTAAACAAATTATTGTTAAAAATAAAATATGTACTGCATAAAAGAATAATTGGAATAGATAATAGTAGTGATTTCTTATTCTGAATTTTATTGTTTTTTAATAAAATATATGCTAAAAATAATATTGTAGGTAAAATAAAAATTAATAATGAAATTCCAGTGTTTTTATTCCAAAATAGAATAGATTGTAAAATACTTAATATTATACAACCAATAAAAATTATATTCATAAGAACCTCCATAATAATTTTATGCAGATATTTTATATTAAATATTATTAAAAGTCAATATAAATTTATTGAAAAACGATAAAAACCCTCAGAAGCCTTGAAACTTCTGAGGGTTGATATGTTTTGTAAAAAGCTCTTTTTATCTTTTACTGAATTGTGGAGCTTTTCTTGCTTTTTTAAGACCGTATTTTTTTCTTTCCTTCATTCTTGAATCTCTTGTTAAGAATCCGTTTTGTTTTAATGTTAATTTGAATTCTCCATTTGCTTGTAATAATGCTCTTGATAAACCATGACGAATAGCACCAGCTTGACCAGTAAATCCGCCTCCTTTAACATTACAAATAACATCATATTTTGAAGTAGTATTAGTAGTTGTTAAAGGTTGTTTTACAATAAATTTTAATGTTTCAGTTCCGAAATATTCATCAAGTGGTTTACCATTAATTGTAATGTTACCTTTTCCTTCTATTATTCTAACTCTAGCAATAGCTTTTTTTCTTCTACCAGTACCATAAAAAACAATCTTTTCTGCTTTTGATTTAGTAGCCATTTAATAATTTCCTCCTTTATAATAAGTAAAACATATTATTTAAAAATTCCAAATTTCTGGTTTTTGAGCTTGATTTTCATGTTCGCTTCCACTATAAATTCTTACTTTACGAAGCATTTGTCTACCTAAACTATTTTTAGGTAGCATGCCTTTAACAGCAAGCATCATAGCTTTCTCTGGATTATTATTCATCATAACTCTTGCAGTTGTTTCTTTCATACCTCCAACATAGCTAGAGTGATGTCTATAAATTTTTTGATCTAATTTTTTTCCTGTTAAAATTGCATCTTTACAATTTAAAATGATAACATGATCACCAGTATCTAAATTAGGCGTATATGTAGGTTTATGCTTACCTCTTAAAATTAGTGCTGCTTGGGCAGCAACTTTTCCAATAGGTTTATTACTAGCATCAATTATATACCATTTTCTTTCAATTTCATTTATTTTAGCACTGTAAGTAGTATTATTCATTTGAAAAATTACCCTCCATTCAAATATATTTATATGAAAATTAATTTTATAAGCAACCGGGGAAATGCTTATAAAGTGTCCATATTTATTTAATGCCATATCATTTTAATATAAAAAAAATAAAAAGTCAAGTAAAAGTATTGACTTTTTCAAGAAAAAAAGGTAAAATATTCAAAGTTAAGAAGAAGCAATTCACTTCTCACCTTATTTCAAGAGAAATAATGGTAAAAATATGAAAGAATATTTTGTGTGAATTAGCTTATCTTATTATAGATAAGTTTTTTCTTATTTATAACATATAAATAGAGAAAAGAGGTGTTTTAAATAAAACAGGAATTGCCAATTAATGAACAAATAAAGATGAAGCAAGTACAAGTAATAGATGAAAATGGGCAAAAACTTGGAGTGAAAAATATTGAAGATGCTATTAATTTAGCATATAGCAAAGAACTTGACTTGGTTTTGGTTGCTCCTAATGTAAATCCACCAGTTTGTAAAATAATGAATTATGGCAAATATAAATTTGAACAAGCAAAAAAAGAAAAAGAAGCAAGAAAAAATCAAAAAACATTTGACATTAAAGAAATAAGGGTTACTCCAAACATTGAAGAACATGACTTTAGTTTTAAAGCAAAAAATGCAAGGAAATTTTTACAAAGTGGTGATAAAGTAAAAATTACAGTTAGATTTAGAGGAAGAGAGCTAAATTATATAAAACTTGGTGAAGAAACTTTAAATAAATTTATTACAGAACTTTCAGATATTTCTGTAGTTGAGAAGAAGCCTATTTTAGAAGGTAAAAACATGTTTGTTATATTGAAAAACGAAAAATAAGTTAAATGCTTATTGATTTAAGGGAATAATATTAAATTTTTTAAAAGGAGGAAACACTTATGCCAAAATTAAAAACAAACAAAGCTGCAAAAAAAAGATATTCTTTTACTGCAACTGGCAAAATAAAAAGAACAAAAGCAAATAGAAGACATTTGTTAGCAAATAAAACAAATAGAGCTAAATCAAGAGGAAAAATACAAGATGCATATGCTTCAAAATCATGTGAGGCTGGAATTAAAAAATTATTACCATATGGGTAATTGAATGGAAAAACTTATTTTAAGGAAGGTGAAGTAAAATGGCAAGAATAAAATCAGCATATAGAACAAGAATGAGACATAAAAAAATATTAAAACAAGCAAAAGGGTATTATGGAGCAAAAAGTAAAAGATTTAGAATGGCAAATCAAGCAGTTATGAAATCTTTGAAATATGCTTATGTAGGAAGAAAAGATAAAAAGAGTAATTTTAGAAAATTATGGATAACAAGAATTAATGCAGCAAGTCGACAAAATGGAATAACATACAGTAAATTAATTGCTGGATTAAAAAAAGCAAATGTATTAATAAATAGAAAAATGTTATCAGAAATTGCAATATCTGATCCAAAGGCTTTTGCAGAAATAGTAGAGATTGCAAAAAAAGCGTAAAACGAATACAAAAAAACATTTCGTATAAAATCATTTTATGTGAAATGTTTTTTTTGTATTCGTAAAAAATTATTGTTTTTTCATTTTTGGCTTAGAAATAAGAGCAGCAATATAGCCAAAGAAAATGGCTGCTGCAATTCCACCAGCTGCAGCTTTAGTTCCACCAATAAAGGCACCAATAAATCCAGAATTTTTGACTTCTTCAATTACTCCTTTGGCTAAAGCGTTGCCAAAACCAGTTAAAGGAACAGTTGCACCTGCTCCAGCAAAATCAACTAAATGCTGGTAAATTCCAAGACCTCCAAGTACCACTCCTGTTGTTACAAATATAACGAGAATTCTAGCTGGAGTTAATTTAGTTTTATCTATTAAAATTTGACCAATAACACAAATAAGTCCACCAACTACAAAGCATTTTAATAACATCATCCAGTTTAAATTAATAAAAAAATCCATTTGTATTACATCCTTTCAATTATAAGAATTATATATTTCTAGCCATATCTTTAAAAATTCATGCTAAAAAGGTAATAAATTTCATAGTTCTATACTAACAGCATGTGCAATACCTGGTATGCTTTCACCTTGTTGAGAACTAGTTGAATTCATTAAGGCTCCAGTGGCTATTAGTAATATTTTTTTATATTTCTTTTCTTGTAACATTTTAAATAAATAACCACAAAATGTAGTTGCAATACATGCACAGCCAGAACCACCAGAATGTGTGTCCTGAGCTTGTTTATCAAATATTAGAACACCACAATCATTATAATTTGATTTAATGTTAAATCCTTCTTTTTGAGACAATTCGATAACAATTTCTTTTCCAATATGGCCTAGATCGCCTGTAAATATACCATCATAGTAACTAGGGTTCCTTTCAGTATCTTTAAAGTGAGTAATAATAGTATCAACTGCAGAAGGTGCCATTGCTGCACCCATATTATTAGCATCCTTAATTCCCATATCTACAATTTTTCCGCACGGTTGCATGAGTTATGAAAGGACCGGTTCCAGACTTGGATAAAATAGCACTTCCAGCTCCGGTAACAGTCCATTGAGAAGTAGGAGGCCTTTGATTTCCGAGCTCTAACGGAAATCTAAATTGCTTTTCTGCACTACAGAAATGACTAGATGTTGCACATATTACATTTTCACATGCATTTCCAGAAAGGAAAGTAGATGCTAAAATTAAGCTTTCAACAAATGTAGAGCATGCTCCAAAGACACCGAAAAAAGGAATATTTAAATCTCTTAATCCAAAACTAGAAGAAATACACTGGTTTAGCAAATCACCTGCAAAACAAAAATCTATTTTTTCTTGTGGTAAACCAGATTTTGAAATTGCATAATTAACAGTTTCTCTAATTATTTTACTTTCTGCTTTTTCCCATGTGCTTTCACCCCAAAATTCGTCTTCCAAACAAGTGTCAAAATATCTAGAAAGAGGTCCATTACTTTCCTTTGGACCAACGGTTGAAGCTGTGCTTACAATTGAAGGTGGACAATCAAATTTTATTGTTTGTTTTCCAATTTTTTGCATATCAATCTTCCTCTCTTAAACTAAAGTTATTCCTTGAGTATTAAAAATTAAATATAAAAAGCCAACTATAATTGATGATGATATTCCGGTACACTAATACAGGTCCTGCAACTGTAAACATTTTGCTTCCAACACCCATTACATATCCTTCTGATTTATATTCCATTGCGGGAGAAACTATTGAATTTGCAAAACCAGTTATAGGAACAAGAGAACCTGCACCGGCAAATTTTCCTATTCTATTAAATAGATTTAAACCAGTAAGAAAAGCACTTATAAATATTAAAGTAATTGAAACAATAGTATTGCTTATTTGTATATCAATTCCCCTAGATTTACAAATTTCTAAAATTATTTGGCCGATAGAACAAATTAAACCACCAACCCAAAAAGCATTAAAACAATTTTTTAGAATAGGAGAATTTGGCGATTTTTTATCAACATATGTCTGATAATCTTTTTTCGTTTCGATCGGATTCATGTTAATTACCTCCTAAATTTATATTGATTTTTAATATTATGTTTCCACGAAATTAAAAAAATATTCAAAAACGAAACAATATTACAAAAAAGTTACAATTATATTACAATTAAATTAAAACTATTGACTTTTATGTATTTACGAGTAAAATTAAAGTTAGAAAAAGATATAAAATGATAAATTATAACGAATTATAACGAAGGAGAAAATAATGCCAAGCTGTTTAGGAATAAATATTGAAAACAATATAATTAAATATGCTAAAGTATTTAAAGAACGTGAAAATACTAGAATTGAAACATGTGGCGTTAAATTCTATGATAATATAGATGAAGCCTTAAATCAAATAATAGAAGAAACGTATAGCAAAAATACACAAGTAAGCATAAACTTATCAGATGAAATGTACAATTATCTTGAAATATTTAGCCTGTTGGAACAAAAAGACATGAGGAAAGCAATAGCAACTGAATTTGAATATATGTGTGATGAAAAAGGCTATAACAAAAACATGCTTGACTCAAGATATGTTATTGTAAATGATTTAACAGATAAAGAAAAAGTAAAAGTTCTACATGTTTCAGTCAATAAAAACGAGTTATATAGACAGACACAAAAGTTTGATAAATATAGATTAGTTGGCGTTTCGCCATTACCAGTTGTAATAAAAAACTTGACAAAAAATGAAAAAGGGAATATAGCAATATTAAATATAGAAAACAAAACAACTTTAACTATTGTAATAGATGGGCAAGTTCAGCAAGTAAATACAATTGAAAGCGGAATGGAAGAAATTTTCGACAAAATAAACAAAAAAGAAAATTCATATAATAAAGTTTATGAAATATTGAAAAACACAACATTATATACAGCAGGAAACCAAGAATTGCAATCTGAAGAAAATGAATATCTTGAAGATATTGTACCTATGTTATATAACATAATTACAACAGTGAATGAAATGTTATCAAAATCTGTAAAAGTTATAGACAAATTGTATATAACAGGAACAGCAACAGCTATTAATAACATAGATTTGTATATACAAGATAATTTATCTGGAGTAAGATGCGAAATATTAAAACCATATTTTGTACAATCTGCAACAAGTTCTAATATAAAAGACTATATAGAAGCTAATTCAGCGATTTCTTTAGCATTACAAGGACTTGGAGATGGAATTAAAGAAGTTAATTTTAAAGTATTAAAATTGTCAGATAAATTTCCTGTTTTTACACATGATAGCAAATCGAAAACTAAAAATGAAAATCCAAAGAAAATCAATTTTAAATTTGATTTATCTGGTAGCTTTTCAGAACTTGAAATGATGATAATAAGAACGATTGCAGGTGTATTATTAGTAATGCTAACATATGGTGCATTTTCAGTAGTTATTGGAAAACAAATAGAAAACAAAAAAGAAGAAATAGAAGAAAATTTGAAATATTCAAATCAACAAATAGCAAATGTCGTTTCTGATACTGAAAAGGTGAAAACACGTACAAGTCAATACAATGAGTTTATAAATAATTTAGACAACATAAATGAGGAAATAACAGAAAAATATAAAACAAAAAATGCAATTCCAAATTTATTAACTCATGTAATGTCAATAATACCAGAAACTGTTCAAATACTTTCAGTAGAAAACACAAATGAAAAACACATAATAATAAATGCACAATCAGCACAATATGAGCAAATAGGTTTCTTCTTATCAGAACTTAAACTAAATGGTATATTATTAAATGTAAAATCAGATTTAGGTGTAAAAAGTGATTCTTTAGTAAAAGTCACTATAGAAGGAGATTTACCATGAGAAAAATATTATTAGGGATAATACTTGCTTTGTTAGTTTTGTTAGCCTTTTTCTTTGTAAGAAGTGGAATAAAAATAGGAAATTTTCAAATAATGGGTATAATACATATCTCAGAAGAAAGCAAAGAAATGGAACAAGAGTTAGAAAATCTTACTAAAATAACAAATATTGATTTTCCACAAAGACAAAGTGAGTTAGATAAATCTGTTCAAGAATTAAAAACAGCAAAACAAACATATGAAGAAAAAAGTGCTTATAGTACTGACGATGAAATTGTTGCAGCACTAAGAAATCAAACACATGAAGTAGAACACTTACTAACAAAAGTAGGAACATATGCAACAAAAGAAGGAATAGGGTTAAATATAAACCCACAAACAACAGGTGTTGAAAAAACATATGATTTAATTTTTACAGCAGAAGGTAGATATATAGGTATAATAGATTTTCTATATGCAATAGAAGATGACAATGAACTAGAATTCAAAATAGAAAGTTTTAAACTATTACCATCAACAACAAATTCAAGTTTAGTAGTAGCAACTTTTACAGTTAAAAATGTTAGAATAAATATTGGAGATGTTGTAAATCAAGCACAAAATATTGTAACAAATACAACAGAAAATGAAGCAGATGAAGAAGCAGCAGAAGAAGAAGAAAATACAAATAATACTTCAAATGAATCTACAAATAATACAGCACAAGAAAACACTGCAAATGAAAATGCTGAAAATACAAATTCTTCAAATTCATAAAGGAGGATAAAATGTTTAAGAAAATTATAAAAGAAATTTTAATAATGGCTTTATTGCTACTAGCTATAATATTAATTTTCTCTTATATATTTTATGGATATGCACCAATAGATAAATTAGTTCCAGTAAAAATTGCATATGAAACACCAGAAGAAATAAAAACAGAACTAAATGGAGAAAATCAGGTTTCATTAGAACCGATAAATGTTACATTTACAGTAGAAGAATCTGAAATTGAAGGATATAAAAAGACAAATACATATAATGCTGGAAAAATAAATCCATTTGAAGAATATAAAGAAGAAGTTAACACAAATGAAAATTTGTCGAATGGAACTTCTACAAATAATAACTCACAATCAAATGTGTCAAAAGGAAATTTATTTGATAGTGGAAGTTCAAAATAAATTAGGTTATATTTAAATATTTAAATATATACAAAATAAAAATAATAAGGAGGAAAAAACATGAAACAACAAAAAGGTATTACATTAATTGCTTTAGTAATAACAATAGTTATATTACTAATTTTAGCTGCAGTTACAATCACTTTATCTTTAGGAGATGGAGGACTAGCTGATAAAGCAAAAGAAGGAGCTCGAAACTATAATAATGCAATGCAAAATGAAAGCAAATTAGAGCAAGAAGCACTTAACTATATAAATGATAATAGATAATGTATTAGGCATCCTAATAGGCATATGCATTAATATAAATGTATATGCCTAATTTGCCAAATATGGGGGAAAAATGGAAATAGTAGTATATATTCTAATATTCATAATGGGTTCTTTTATAGGTAGTTTTCTAACTCTTGCAGTATATAGAATACCGAAAGGGGAGAATATAATTTATAAACATTCATATTGTCCAAAATGTAATCATAAATTATCTGTTTTGGATTTATTTCCCATATTTAGTTATGTTTTTTTAAAAGGTAGATGTAGATATTGTAAAGAAAAGATAAGACCAAGATATTTGATTCTAGAAATTATATCAGGTATAGTATTTCTTTTACTTGCGATTTCATTTAATTTTGATTTTAACAATATTTATGTGCATAAAATATTCTTATTTATTTTTACTAGTTTATATTTTATAACTTTAATATTAATAGCTGGTATAGACAAAGAAAATATAAATATTCAAAAATCAGTATTAATATTTGCATTATTTATGCAAGCTATTTATATGATATATCTATATGTAGTAGGAAAAGCTAATATATATAGATATATTATGTATTTGATTCTTATAGTTATATTACTTATTATTAATAAAAGAATTAAAAAGAAAACTAACAAAGAAAAATATGTAATTAACATATTAGTATTATGTTCTTACATATCATCATTTACAAATAGAGAAATTTTTATTTTAACAGTTGCGATAGGCTTAGTATTTATAGCGATTTCAGCAATAAAAAACAAAAAAATTCCAATTGGCTTTTATTTGTGTATGTCTAATATAGCAATTGTATTAATAAATAATTTTCTTGTATGGAAAGGGTAAAAATGAAAAGGGAAAAAGGTTTTACAGGAGTGGATTTAACTATAGCTATTGCAGTTATTATAATGTTTACAACTCTAATTTCAATTATATTCGTAAATATTTATATGAACTCTACATCAACAAGTAGAGGAGCAATGGCTACAACATATGCAACACAAATAATAGAGAATATAGAAAAATTATATTATAATGAAGTAACTGATGAACAAATTAATGATATTATAAACAATATGAATATTCCAAGTGGATATGATGTAACATTCAATTTAGAAAATTATAAAGAAACAAACTATAAAGAAGAAGATTTAATAAAAATTGTAACTGTGAATATAAAATATATGGTTGGTAAAAAGGAAGAACAAGTAGAATTTCAAAAAATTAAAGCAAAAGAAGTTTTAATAATTCCAAATAAACCAGAACTAAATGAGCAATATGTTCCTGTTAAATATATAAAACAATCTGGAGATGAAACTGGATATTTTAAAATAACTAATGAAAATGATCCAGAATGGTATAATTATTCAAATAAGGAATGGGCATATGTTATGCTAAGAAATGGTTTAGGTTATAATTCAGATGATATAGTAACAACACCAACTGCAATATATGTATGGATACCAAGGTATGGAACTGATACAAATGGTAATATAGTATTTTTGTATGAAACAACAAATCAAACAGTTAATGATGATGGTAACTTATCTGATGAAACTTATACAACAACATTTGCAGATGACGAAACTGGAATTTTCTTACCAGAAGGAAGTGCAGATGCAAAATATACAACATTGAATAATAGCAAATATGGACCAAAAAATGAACACCCATAGAAAATAATGGAAATTAATAAATATTATTGTAAATAAATATATAAATATTGTATAATAATTATATAAATACAAGATAAACAAAGGAGGAAAAAATGGCAATAGATATGAAAAAAAGAGGTCCAATTGGTCTAGAGCTTGTCAGAAGAGGGATTATTACTGAAGATGATATAAATAGGGCAATTGAATTTCAAAGGAAAAACCCAAAGAAAAAAATAGGAGATATTTTAGATATATTAAGATTATGTGATCCTAATGTTTTAATAGATGCATTAGGTGAAATATTAGATGAAAAGCCAATACTATTAGATATAGGCAATGTAAGCCTAAATGTAACAGAATATATGTCTATTGATATAATAAAACAAAACAAGGCTATACCATTTGAAATAATAGGTAATAGAATTAAAGTATGTTTTGCTGACACATCTAACAGAAGAGCAATAGAAACAGTGAGACTATTATTACTAAATAAAGGTTTAGTAATGGAAAAATATATAACATTTGAAAATAGAATAGACACTATAATAGAAAGCTTAGAAGGACAAGCCACAGATAATATTGAATCATCAGGTAATATAATAGAACTTGTTGATACAATAATAAAAACTGCAATGGAAAAAAGAGCAAGTGATATACATATAGAACCATTAGAAGAAGAAGTAAGAGTAAGGTATAGAATAGATGGAGAATTAATAACAGTTGCACACTTAGAAAAAACAAGACAAACCCAGATAATTGGTAGACTTAAAGCAATTTCAAATATGCATCAAGAAAAACAGGAAGCTCAAGATCGGAAGAATTATATTATATGAAGATTATAATATACGTGTATCTTCACAAAAGAATATTTATGGAGAAAAATTTGTTTTAAGATTATTAAAAAAGAATACTAGTGTAAGAACTATATTTGAATTGGGCTTTCCACAAGATGATGCATTAGTAAAACAAAGCTTTAATAAAAGAAATAGTATAGCAATAATTGCTGCACCAACAGGTGAAGGAAAAACAACAACATTGTACAGTGTAATTGATTATTTAAATAGACCAGAAATAAATATAACAACAATAGAAGAACCAGTTGAAATAAGAATTCCAGGGCTAAATCAAATAGAAATTGATGCCAAAACAACATTTTCAAACTCATTAAGAACAGTATTAAGGCAAGATCCTGATGTTATTCTAGTTCGGAGAAATAAGGGATAAAGAAACAGCAGAAATTGCAATGCAGGCAGGTCAAACTGGACACTATGTTTTATCAACAATACATACGATAGACAGTATAGAAGTAATAACAAGATTAAAGAAAATGGGAGTTTCAAATTATGATATATCAAGTACACTTGCAACATCTGTTTCACAAAGACTTGTTAGAAAAGTATGTCCAAATTGTTCAGTAGAAAGAGATTTTAATGAAAAAGAAATAGAAATAATAAGGAAAATAGGAAACAAATATGGAATAGAATTTGATTTAAATGGTAAAAAAACTTATACGACAAAAGGATGCAAAGAATGCAATAATACGGGGTATTATGGAAGAATAGGTATTTTTGAAATATTAATGGTAACAGATGAAATAAAAGAACTAATAGCCAAAGATGCTTCAAGTTTAGAGATAAAAGCAGCAGCTCTTAAACAAACATATAGGCCACTGATTATTGATGGAATAGAAAAAGTGTTAAAAGGAATAACAACAATAGACGAGTTAGACAGAAAATTAGCTATATTTTAACAGGGGGAGATACAAATGATACAAATTGATAAAATTCTTAAAACAGCAATACAAGAAAATGCATCTGATGTGCACTTAATACCAAATTTAAAACCTACACTTAGAGTAATGGGAAATTTAATACCAATAGAAGGATTTGATGTATTACAAGAAGAGGATATGTATGAATTATATGATTATTTTTTAAGAGGAAATGTTGAAAAAGACGAAATTTATAAGAAAACAAAAAAATTAGATCTTTCTTTTAAGTTTGAAGATATAAGGCTTAGAGTAAATATCTCACTAACAGATGGAATTCCAATAATGACATTAAGACTTATAAGAAATGTTTTGCCGAAATTTTCAGATTTAGGAATTCCAGATATTGTAAGAAGAATGACATATCAACCACAAGGATTAATATTAGTTACAGGAAAAACAAATTCAGGAAAAACAACCACATTAAATGCATTAATAAATGAAGTAAATGAAACTCAAAATAGGAAAATACTAACTCTAGAAAATCCTGTTGAATACAAACATACATCCAAGAAGTCAATAATTGTACAAAAAGAAGTTGGAGTTGGTGGAGATTCTCTAACATTTAGTGATGGTGTAAAAAACTCATTAAGAGAAGACTGTGATATACTTGTAATAGGAGAAATAAGAGATAAAATAACAATGGAAGCAGCAATTGAAATGGCAGAATCAGGACATTTAGTAATAGGAACTTTGCATACCAAGTCATGTGCAGAAACAATAGATAGAATGATAAATTTCTATGATGTAAAAGATCAGGCAACAATAAAATATTTAATTTCATCATTATTAAAACTAGTAGTTTCACAAAGATTATTGAAAAGTATTGATAATAAATTAGTACTTTTGGCAGAAACAATGGTAGTAGATAATGTTGTAGCAGGATGTATAAGAAAAGAAAAATTTAGTGTTTCAGAAATAGAAGATGCAATTCAAAGCAGTAGCGATAAAGGAAGTATAGGTTTAATAAATTCAATTGCAAATTTATTTGTTGATAATAAAATAACATTAGAGCAGGCGAAAATGCAAATAGAAGAGAAAAATTATGAAACATTAAATAGAACTATAATGCAATTAAAAATAAAAAGACAATAATTTATAAATGGAGGGGAATATGCCTTTATATTCATACAGAGCAATTTCAAATAGAGGACAAATTGTTACAAACAAAGTAGAAGATATAAGTAAACAATCATTAATAAGAAAATTAAAAAGGAATCAACTTACGCCGATTAGTGTAGAACAAAAGACCAGAAGATTTACCAAAAAACCTGTAAAAACGAAGAATTTAAGGAACTTAGATGAAGCAACTAAAAAGATTATTGAAGATGCAAAAAGCAGAAAGAAAAGTGAAAAATTTGAGATAAAATGGAAAGAACCTGTACATATAGGTGAAACAATAACTGAAAGAGATATAATAATATTTACTCAAAACTTTTATTTACTAAAAAAAGCAAACTTTAATAATATACATGCATTAACAACAATTATACAATCAACAGATAATACAAAATTAAGAGAAATATTATATGATATATTAGCTGGTGTTGAGGCAGGAGACAACATGTATACAACAATGGAATATTATCCTAAAGTTTTTCCATATATATATGTTAATATAATAAGAATAGGAGAACTTTCTGGATCACTTACAAATGCACTTGACCAAGCAGTAAAATACTTAGAGGAAACATCAAGAATAAATAAAAGACTAAAGCAAATATTTCTTCCAAATTTAGCACAATTTATAACTCTGTTAGTAATGTTAATAGTAGGAACATTGGTTGCAATACCTGCAATACAAAACTTATTTGATTCAATGGGGTCTACAGAAGAATTACCTAAAATAACAAAATGGTTTTCAAATTTTATTGATGTATTAATTGCATATTGGTATATACCTGTTTCAATGATAGTTGCAGCTACAATTGCTATAATAGTGTATATAAACACTCCTATAGGAAAATATAGGTTCCATTATTTTAAATACACAATGCCTATTTTTGGTAAGTTAATATATGCATTAGATTTTTCAAGATTTATAAAAGCTGTTTTATTAAATATACAAAATGGTACAAGACTACAAGATGCAATAGAAGTTTCAAAAAATGTAACTAAAAACTATGTTATGTTATCAATGATTGAATCATCAATAGATAATATATTAGTTGGTGATTCATGGATACAACCATTTGAAAAATCTGGACTCTCAAGTTCAATGACAATAGAAATGTTAAAAGTAGGAATGCAGACTGATTTAGCAGAAATGCTTAGGAAATTGTTAGATTATATGGAAATTGATATACAAAATATAATGAATAAAATAATGAAAGCTCTACCACAAATAGTATACTTAATAGTTGGATTATTATTAATATTCTTTGTATTAGTTGTATTAGTACCAGTACTACAAGTTTATATGGGAAATTTTATCTTCAAAGCATATGGCGTGTAAAAACAATAAAAAAGAGATATCTTTATGGCATAAACCATAGATATCTCTTTTTGTTTGAAATCCGTTTTGTCCTATATACATTGACAAAAACAAGAGATTATAGTATAATATTTGAAGTTTAATATGAGATAAAATAAAAAAACAATATGAGATTCACAGTAATTAAAATAAATTAATGTTATTTTAAATAAGTATATTTTCTGACACAAATGAGCGGAAAAAATAGTAAGTGTTAGAAAATTCTTATTGTTTTTTGTGTTTAAATTTATATTAAAACAAAAAGAAAAAGGAGAGATAAATTAACAATGGATAATGAAAAAAATGCTAAAGAAAAAAATGAACTAGAGCTTGCAAATGTTAGAGCAAGAAAAAATACTGGTTTAATTCAATCACAAGAAAGAAGGTCTGTAAGAGCAATAAGAAGAAATACAATGACTAAAGATTTTGAATTTAAAAAAGAAAACTTAAAAATTATTCCTCTAGGTGGTTTACTTGAAATTGGGAAAAATATAACTGTATTTGAATATGGAAATGAAATAATAATAGTAGATTGTGGTATTGCTTTCCCAGAAGATGACATGCTAGGAATAGATTTAGTTATACCAGATATAACTTATTTGGAGAAAAATAAAGAAAAAATAAAAGGTTTAGTAATAACACATGGCCATGAAGATCATATTGGAGCAATTCCATATTTATTAAAACAAATTAATATACCAATATATACAACTAGTCTTACAGCAGGATTAATACAAAATAAACTTGAGGAACATAAATTACTAAGAAAAACTAAAATAAAAGTTGTGCAAAAAGGACAAACTATAAATCTAGGAAAAATGAAAGTAGAATTTATAAGAAGTTGTCATAGTATACCAGATGCTGTAATATTAGCAATTCATACTCCAATTGGAACAGTTATTCATACAGGAGATTTTAAGATAGATTATACACCAATAGATGGTGAAACAATGGACATCGGAAGACTTGCAGAATTAGGAAACAAAGGAGTTGTGGCACTTTTATCTGATAGTACAAATTCTGAAAGAAAAGGTTATACAATGTCAGAAAGTTCTGTCGGAGAAGTGTTTGATAAATTATTCCTAAATTGTAGCAAAAGAATTGTTGTTGCAACATTCTCATCAAATGTGCATAGAGTTCAACAAATTGTAAATTCAGCAGTAAAAATGGGAAGAAAAGTTGCAATATGTGGTAGAAGCATGATAAATATGATAGAAACAGCAAGAGAACTTGGATATATTGAAGCACCAGAAAATGTATTTATAGACATTGATATGATAAAATCATATCCAGATGAACAGCTTGTTATTATAACAACAGGAAGTCAAGGTGAGGCAATGTCTGCATTAACAAGAATGGCAGCAGGAGATCATAGAAAAGTTGAAATTACACCAAATGATTTAATAATAATATCAGCAACACCAATTCCAGGAAATGAAAAATTAGTCTCAAAGGTAATAGATGATTTAATGAAAATAGGAGCAGAAGTAGTATATAGTGCATTGGCTGATATACATGTTTCAGGACATGCATGCCAAGAAGAACAAAAATTAATGATTTCATTAGTTAGACCAAAATATTTTATTCCTGTACATGGAGAATATAGGCAATTAGTAGCTCATAGTGAAACAGCAAAAAAAGTAGGGGTAGATCCACAAAACATATTTATGACCACTAATGGTAGAATCCTTGAAATCGGTGAAAGTGGTGCAAGGCTTACAGGAACAGTTCCATTCGGAAGAATACTGGTTGATGGATTAGGAGTTGGAGATGTAGGAAATATTGTATTAAGAGATAGACAGCATTTATCACAAGATGGATTAATAATAATAGTAATTGCAATGGATTCTTCAACAGGAGAAATAATATCTGGACCAGATGTTATCTCAAGAGGGTTTGTATATGTAAGAGAATCTGAAAACTTAATGGATGATGTAAAAAAGACTGTAAAAGAAGAAATACAAAAATGTGAAGAAAAACACATAACTGATTGGACAACAATAAAAACAGCACTAAAAGAAAACTTAAGAGATTATGTTTATCAAAAAACTAAAAGAAACCCAATGATATTACCAATTATAATGGATGTATAAAATGCATGTAATATTAGAATTTAAGTATTCTATTAAATATAAATACATGAAACAAAAATATTTTTGCAAAAAGAAAGGATTAAAAAAATGGAACAAGTAATGAATAGTCGTACAAAAGAAATTCCAGAAAATATCGTAAAAGAAGAAATAACACCATTAACAAAAGAATTTTTAATTAAAAAAATTAAATCTGCTGAAAAAAATAATGTAGGAAATATAAACAGGACTTTAATTTTAGCTTCTGAAGATGGAACAAGATATATATTACAAATGATAAATAAAAATGTTTTTAAAAACCCAGAAGAAGTAATGCAAAATATAAGAAGAGTAAGTAGATACCTAGAAAGGGAAGTTTTGCAAGAAGGAGGAAATCCAAAAAGGGAAGTCCTTCACCCAATTCAAACTA
>CALWZV010000016.1 GCA_944386115.1 uncultured Clostridia bacterium | reverse complement strand
TTCAAAAAAAATAGATGTCAAGTAAATTATAGTATGATATAATCTAAAGAAAAAGGGAGTTTTATATGGAAATTGGAGAAATTGCAAAAAAAATTGCGGAAAATGGTGGAAGGCTATATCTAGTAGGAGGAGCAATTAGAGATGAAATATTAGGAATAGAAACACATGATAGGGATTATTGTGTAGAAAAGTTAAGTGAAGAAAAATTTAGGCAATTATTTCCAAAAGCTATACAGAGAGGAAAATCATTTCGAGTTTTTGATATAGATGGGGCAGAATTTGCCCTAGCAAGAACAGAAAAGAAAATACGGAAAAGGTCATAAGGGATTTGAAACAATTACAGGAGAAAACGTAAAATTAGAGTATGACTTAGCAAGAAGAGATATTACTATAAATGCAATTGCAAAAGATGTATTAACAGGAAAAATAGTAGATCCATTTAATGGAATTAAAGATATAGAAAAAAGAATTATTAGAGCAACAACAAATGCATTTGTAGAAGATCCATTAAGAGTATATAGAGTAGCCAGATTTAGTAGTAAATTAGAATTTAATGTGGAAGAAAACACTTTAAACTTAATGAAAGAATTAAAAAAAGAACTATACACACTATCTAAAGAAAGAGTATTTGACGAATTCAAAAAAGCACTTATGAGTAATAAGCCATCTATATTTTTTAGAGTATTAAAAAAAGCTCAAGTACTAGATGTTCATTTTAAAGAAATATATAATTTAATACGGTGCAATACAACCAGAAAAATATCATCCAGAAGGGGATAGTTTTGAACATACAATGGAAGTTATAGATACAGCATCTAAATTAACAAAAGATTTAGAAATAAGGTTTGGTAGCTTAGTACATGATTTAGGAAAAGGAAGAACAAAAAAAGAAGAATATCCACATCATTATGGACACGACATAAAAGGAGTAGAACCTGTAAAAGAAATGTGTAAAAGAATAGGAATACCAAAAAGATGGGAAAAATGTGGAATTGTTGCTGCAAAAGAACATATGATAGGAGGAATATTCAACAAAATGACTATAGGAAAGCAAGTTTCATTTATAGAAAGAGTAAATAAATCAATACTTGGACTAGATGGACTCCAAATAGTAGTAAATAGTGATAGAACAAGAAATGGTAAAGAAGACCTTATTACTCCAAATTTTGCTGAAATTGGGAAGAAAATAATTAAAGAAATAGATGGAGAATATATAAAGAAAAAATATGGAATAAATGATGGTAAAAAAATAAAAGAAAAAATGCACCAAGAAAGAATTGAAAGAATGAAAAAAATGAAGTATAATTAATTTAATAGTATATAAATGTAGAAAAATAAAAACAACGAAAGAGGAGTGATATATATGAAAAAAGAAAGAGGAGCAATAACTCTATTTGTAATAATGGGAATGCTGTTTTTTATAATAGCATTAATAAATATATATGTTATGTCTGTAAACAGGAAGCAATCTCAATTACAGATATTAGAGCAAGCAAATGGAGCATATGATGAAAATGCAGAAGATATATATCAAAGTTATTTTGGGGACGATTTAGTAAATATATATAATGTAGACCAATTACTAAGTATAGGATCTAATCAAAATATACAAGTAAATGAAGAAGGCGGAAAAATATATAACTATAGAACTAATGGAACATATGTGCTAAGAAATAATTTAGTTTTTTCAGTAGAGGATTTCATGGACAAGTATCCAAATATGTTTGTGACAGAAACTACTACAACGGAAAAAGAAGAAACAAAAACAGAAACAGCAAGCTATATAACGACTAATTTTTCATATACTGGTTCTGTACAAACATATAAAGCAGAATATACTGGAACATATGAACTAGAAGTATGGGGAGCACAGGGAGGTAGTCCTTCAAGTAATATATCAACTAAAGGAGGAACAGGAGGAAGAGGAGGATATTCAGTAGGAGAAATAACTTTAGAGCAGGGAACAGATTTATATGTTTATGTCGGCGGACAAGGGAAATTGCCATCGGGTGGATTTAACGGTGGAGGAAGAGCATCGTATTATGCAGGAGGTGGTGGAGGTGGTTCAGATATAAGACTGAAGGCTGGAGACTATTATTCAAGAATCATCGTAGCAGGAGGCGGCGGTGGTGGTGCAAAACGGATATAAATCTGATGGTGGCTCTGGTGGTGGAACAAGTGGTGGAGATGGAGAATATGAATACCAAGGATATCAAGGAAGAGGAGCATGGCCATATTTAGGTGGCGGAAATGGATATTATGCTGAGTCGCCAGGGAAAGCACGGTACTTTTGGTGAAGGAGGAGACGCTGGAGCAAAACAAAGTAGCAACTCAGATCCATCCGGAGCCGGTGGCCGGAGGATGGTATGGACGGCGGTGGAGGAGCCGGATATGGAGCTGGAGGCGGTGGAGGTTCAGGATTTGTATGGACACAAGAAACCTCAAAAAACGCACCATCAAAATATTCAGTACCAACAAAATATTATTTGAATAATGCATCAACGAGTACTGGCCAGAGAACAGGTGATGGATATGCAAGAATTACATTAATAAATGGAGAAAGAGAAGTTACAGAAACAGTAACAGAAGAAAAAACAGTAACAAATTGGAAAACGATACAAGGGATAATAGAAGAAGAAATATTAACAGGAAACTTCATATGGAACGGACATACCATAACAGTAACAGACACAAATGGTGAAACAGTTGTATATGGAGGAAAATCAGACGATATACCAACAGAAAGACAAATACCAATACCAGATGGATATGTAGCATCACAGGTAGAAGGAGAAAACACAAAAGAAGATGGATTAGTAATATATGAAGGAAGAGACCCAGTAACAGAGGAAAATCACGCAACAGCATTAGTTAGTAGAAATCAATATGTATGGATACCAGTAGATGATATAAATGATATGGTAATGTGCAGTAGTAATAGTGGAAGCAGTCAATGCAAATTAGAATTAGATGGAGAAATTTTAAAATGTACAACACACTCAGCAACTGCAACTGATTTAGTAGGAAGATTATATACTGGAACAAGAGTAGATTGTGGTAATAAAATCTTTTCATATATTTTAGATTTTGAAGAAAGAGGCCAAACTTATAATTCAAGCTCAGGAACCCGTGAGCCAGCAGTTTTGCTAGGAAGTGATTATTCATGGGGAGGGGCACAAGACACTAGTGCAACAAATTTAACGACAGCAGGAATGCCATCAGGGAGTACAGCAGAACAGTTTTTAACACAATTAAAAAGTGATTTTACTGCAATGGCAACAAGCGTGGCGAAAAATGGAGGATTTTATGTTGGAAGATATGAAATAGGAATAAATGGAGATAGTAAAAAGAACCAACTTGCTATCACAGCTGGTAGTAGCGACGGACCTGCTACTGATCCATACTTTAAAGGTGTAGATAATTGGTATGGATTATATAAAAATGCGAGAAAAATTGATAAGAATATACAAATGATATGGGGATGTCAGTATGATCAAGTAATAAAGTTTTTAAGAGATGGAGGAGAAACACCTGAATATGGACATTCATATGTATTGACAACAAGAACTCCAACTGGGCAAAATGAATCAGATAAAATGAAAAATATTTATGACCTAGAAGGAAATAATAATGAATGGACAATGGAATCATCTGGGCGTACACAAAGAGGACTTCGCGGTAATGCTTTTTACGGAGCTTATCTTGGTACATATAGTGCTGCAAGTGCACGCAGTTTTATGGCTCCAAGTGCAGAAGGAAATTATTTTTCTTCTCGTACAGCTTTATATATATAAGCCTAGATATTTTACAAAAATAAAATTGTTTAAACTAAAGTAAAAAAAGGAGGAAATAAAATGACAGAAAAATGTTGGTATTATAGAGAAAAGTATAATTTAACAAATAAAAAAGAAAAAGGAGTAACACTAATATCATTAACAATATATGTAGTAGTAATGGTATTAGTAATAGCATTGATAGCTGTAATAACATCATTTTTCTATAATAATGTAATAAATATAGATAAAGAAGCTGTAGAACTAGCAGAACTAAACAAACTTAATTTATACATGATAGAAGAAACAGAAGAAGAAGGAAATAGTATAGAAACAATATCATCAGATGGGAAAAAAATTACATTTAATAATGGTAATGCGTATACAATTCAAGATAATGGAATATACCAAAATAGTATAAGAATATGTAAAGATGTAAATACAAAAGTAACAGAATTTGGGAAAACAAAAGAAAAAGGAAAAGAAATATTAAAAGTATATTATGAAACAGAAACAGGAATAGGAAGAAGTTTAGAATATGTAGTAAAAGATAATAATGTATATATAGCATGGGAAGATGAATTAAATTATACAGAAGGGAATAATAGCACAAGTGGTGGACAAACAACAATAGTACCAATACCAGTGCCAGAAGGATATGTAGCATCAGAAGTAGAAGGAGAAAATACAAAAGAAGATGGACTAGTAATATATGAGGGAACAGATCCAGTAACAGAAGCAAATCATGCAACTGCACTAACAACAAGAAACCAATATGTATGGATACCAGTAGAAGATATAAATGATATGGTAATGTGCAGTAGTAATAGCGGGAGCAGTCAATGTAAATTAGAATTAGATGGAGAAACATTAAAATGCACAACACACTCAGCAACTGCAACTGATTTAGTTGGAAGACTGTATACATCTGAACCAATGAATTTTGAACAAAAAGATCAGGAGCATAACGTTTATGGATATAATGAACCAAGTGTTATGGAAGGGGATTTAAATTATGGTATTACAATTACACAACTAAAACAAGATTTTACGGTAATGGCAAAAAGTGTAGCAAAAAATGGAGGATTCTATATCAGCAGATATGAAATAGGTATAAATGGAGAGAGCAAAAAATCACAAAAAGTATTAACTGCAGAAGCAAATGATGGGACAAATTATTTAGGTGCAAATAAATGGTATGGATTATACAACACAGTAAGAGATATAAACAATAACCAACAAATGGTATGGGGATGCCAATATGATCAAGTGATTAAATTCATAGGAGAAGAGGCACAAAAAGGACATAGCAATAGAAATTTGACAGAAAGTATAGCGATATCTGGGCAGAATGAACTAGATGAAATGAAAAACATATATGATTTAGAAGGAAATATTGGTGAATGGACACTAGAAGCACATTCATCAACAGACAGGACATATAGGGGAAACGATTACTCAACAACATCAAGAGGTAGTTTCTATTCTGCAAGTCATAGGTTTGATTTCTATGCCCCAGAAATAGAGGTAGATTATTGTACCACTCGTTCAACCCTATATATATAGGTTTAAAAGAAAAACCAATACCAATACCAGAAGGATATGTAATATCAGAAGTAGAAGGGGAAAACAAAATAGAAGATGGATTAGTAATATATGAGGGAACAGAGCCAGTAACAGAGTCAAACCATGAAGATGCAATGTTAAATAGAAACCAATATGTATGGATACCAGTAGAAGATATAAATGATATGGTAATGTGCAGTAGTAACAACAAATTATCAGATAGTGAAGAAAACAAAACATGTAATTTAGTATATAAAGATGGAGAAAATGGGGGAATATTAAAATGTACAACCCCAGCTCATTCAGGAACAGCAACAGATTTGGTAGGAAGGCTGTATACCAGCATTCAAACAGGTAATAACCCATATGCGTATAAAATGGATTTTTCCAAAATAGATCAAACATATACTTCAAGTAATAGTTATCATGAACCAAATACTGTAAATTATGATGCAGACAACAAATTATATTTAGAAGATTTTAAAAGTGATTTTACAGCAATGGCAAAAAGTGTAGCGAAAAATGGAGGATTTTATATTAGTAGATATGAAATAGGAGAAGACGGAAATAGCAGAAAAGGACAAAAGGTGTTGACAGCAGCAAGTAGTGATGGTGGAAGCGGAGCAACGGCTTATTTAGGTGCAGATACTTGGTATAATTTATATAAAACAATAAGAGATGATAACAGTAACAGACAAATGATATGGGGATGTCAGTATGACCAGGTAATGAAGTTTATAGGAGATGAAGCACAAATAGGACATAATGATAGAAAATTAACAACTACACATGCACTTTCAGGACAAAACGAATTAGATAAAATGAAAAACATATATGATCTTGAAGGAAATAATTTAGAGTGGACCCAAGAAGCTGATTCTACCAGTGGAAGAGTGCACAGAGGAAGTTTTTATTCAAACTCAAGAGTTAGTATTTTCTATCCAGCTAGTTATCGTAGTGCATATATTCCAACATTTTCTTATGATTATCTTGCTTCACGTTCTACAATTTATTTGTAGTATATTAGATCTAGTTTATTAAAATAAATTTTAAATTTAAGATTTTACAGTTTGATATTTAGTGAATGTGCAAATATATTACACCATACTAAACAGTTTTACATAACATATAGTAGGAGGGATACTATGTGTTGCAATGAAAAACTGTGGAAAAAATTATTAATAACAATATCAACAATAGCTTTAATATTAATATTACTATGTGTTTGTATGGGAAACTCAAATGGAGAAATAAAAAGTATACTAAGTGCAACAGCAAAAGAAGGAGACAATACGCAAATAGGTGAAACTTTAATAAAATTTAGTACAAATGAAATAATAGAAGGAAATGCAATTACACATGAAGAAGGAAGTGATTCATTTATAATAAATGAATCAGGAATATATCAAATATCATATCAACTTTTTGGAGAAAACCAAACACTAGGAACATTTAATTTTAATGCAGTAATTATAAAAAATGATGGAGAAATAATTGAAACAATAAACGAAAGTCCAATATTAAGAGATAATGTAGCAAATAGAATGACTTTAACAAGTACAGTAGTTTTAAGATTACAAGCAGGAGATGTTATAAAATTAGCTGGACTTTCAATAGAAAATATTGTTTATGAAAGAGCAAGAATGGATATTGTAAAATTAATGTAAAAATTTTTAATAAACACGTAAAAAACACGTTATTTAATTGACTTTTCAGTAAAAAAAAGATAAAATATCTGTATTGATTAAATACAGATATTTTTTGTTAAATATTACTTTTAATATAGGAGGAAATTATGGGTGAAGTAATAGTTATAACATCAGGAAAAGGTGGAGTTCGGTAAAACAACAACAACAGCAAATGTTGGATCTGCACTAGCTCTAGAAGGAAAAAAAGTAGCTCTAGTTGATACAGATATTGGACTTAGAAATTTAGATGTTGTTATGGGACTAGAAAACAGAATTGTATATGATATAGTAGATGTTGTAGAAGAAAAGTGTAAATTAAGACAAGCTTTAATAAAAGATAAGAGATTTAATGAACTTTTCTTACTTCCAGCTGCTCAAACAAGAGATAAATCTGCAGTTAATGAAGAACAAATGAGAGAATTAACTAAAAAACTAAAAGAAGAGTTTGATTATATATTAATAGATTGTCCTGCTGGAATTGAGCAAGGATTTAAAAATGCAATAGCAGGAGCTGATAGAGCAATAGTAGTAACTACTGCAGAAATATCAGCAATAAGGGATGCGGATAGGATAATAGGATTATTAGAATCATCTAACTTAAAAAATCCAGAACTAGTTGTAAATAGATTAAGACCTGCAATGGTAAAAAAAGGTGAAATGATGGATGTTGATGATATTGTAGACTTGCTTTCTATAGAACTTATTGGAGTTGTACCAGATGATGAATATATAATAACTCAAACAAATAAAGGTGAACCAGTAATATCAAATAAACGAGCTCCGTCAGGGAAAGCATATTTAGAAATAGCAAGAAGAATACTAGGACAAAATATAGAAATAACCATACCTGGAAGAGAACATGGAATTTTAGCAAGAATAAAAAGATTTTTCAGTAAAAAATAATTTTACAAATGTAAACGATTTGGGGGAAAGACATGTTTGAAAGAATAATAAATTTTTTTAAAAAATTAAAAAAATCAGAAAAAGAGGATAAAGTAAATTCAAAGGATACTGCAAAAGAAAGATTGCACTTGGTTTTAATGCAAGATAGAGCAAATGTGTCAGCCGATTTTCTTGAATTAATGAAACAAGAAATAATAGAAGTTATAAAAAAATATATAGATATAGATGAAAAGGCTATAGATGTAAGGCTTACCAATAATGCTAATAGTGATGGTACAATAGGAGCGCCAGCACTTTATGCAAATATTCCAATAACCAATATAAAAAATGATGTAAAATCAGTTAATAATAAAGAAGAACCAAAAAAAGTTGAAAATACTGATGATGAAACAATAGAAGAAAATAGTAAAGAAGTAGAAGAAAATAAAGTAGAAGAAAATGAGAAACAAGATAAAATAGAAGAAAAAGAAGAAATAAAAGAAAAAGAAGAAAATAATAGTGAAAGTGAAGAAAAGAAAGAGGAAAATATAGAAGAGAAAAAGAACGAAACTGTATAAAATACAAGTTAAAATAACCATATTTAAGACTGGACATTTGGAGGTATGAATGAAAAGAAGAATACTTAAAAATATGGAATGGAGTGTATTGGTTTGTAGTATTTTATTATTATGTATTGGTATGGTAGCATTATATTCCGCATCACAGCAAACTGAATATGAAGAGCTAAAAAAACAAATAATGTGGGCAATAATTTCAATTCCAGTTATAATAATTGTAATTTTTATAGATTATAATTTTATAGCCAAATTATCTCCATATTTTTATGGAATATTTATAATATTATTAATAGCTGTTTTATTTACTGAACCAATAAATGGTGCAACTAGCTGGTTTAATATAGGTGGATTTTCATTCCAGCCAGGAGAATTTGCCAAAGTTTTTGTAATAATATTTTTAGCATATGTAATATCTAAAATTCAAGCAAAAGGAAAAGAGCAAATAAACAAACCATTAAAACTATTAATAGTTATTGCAACAGTTGCACTTCCGGTTTTATTAATAGTAAAACAGCCAGACTACGGAACAGCTATTGCCTTTTTAATGGCAACAGCTTTTATGATATTTAGCTCTGGAATAAAGACGAAATATATAATAATTACTTTGCTTGTTTTAGCAATACTTTTACCACTACTATATATTTTTGTACTACCAGAACATGCAAAGGAAAGAATAGAAGTATTTTTAAACCCTAATAAAGATCCAAGAGGGGCAGGTTATAATATAATTCAATCTAAATTAGCAATTGGAGCACGGACAGGTTTTTGGAATGGGAATTTTAAAAGGAAACCAAACACAGTTAGGATTTTTATATCCAAAAACAACAGATTTTATTTTTGCGGTAATTGGTGAAGAGATGGGATTTATAGTTTCAGCAAGTGTTATAATATTATATGTTATTTTACTTGTTAAATCTGTAAAAATTGCAAAAACAGCAAAAGATGATATTGGCTCATATATTGCGATAGGAATAGCTGGAATTTTCTTTTTCCATATGATAGAAAATATTGGAATGACAATGGGATTACTTCCAATAACAGGTATACCACTCCCATTTGTAAGTTATGGTGGAAGCTCTTTGCTAACAAATTTTATATGTATTGCATTATTGCTTAATATTAGTGGTAGAAGGCAAAAGAATATATTTTAAAGGGAATAAAAATGTATATAAAGGAAATTAATATAGGAAATGTTTGTATAAAAAATAATGTTTTTTTAGCACCAATGGCAGGAGTAACAGATAAACCGTTTAGAATTATATGTAAGGATTTTGGAGCAGGATTAGTATATACAGAAATGGCAAGTTCTAGAGCCATATTTTATAATGATAGCAAAACAAAAAAACTATTAGATATTGAAAACGAAAAAAAGCCAGTAGCCGTTCAAATTTTTGGAAATAATCCAGAAATAATGGGGGAAGCAACCAAATATGTTACAACATTTGCAGATATAATAGATATAAATATGGGGTGTCCAGCACCAAAAGTAGTAAAAAATGGTGATGGAAGTAAATTACTTACAAACTTGGATTTGCTTGGTAAAATTGTAGAAAATGTTGTAGCAAATTCAACAGTACCAGTAACAGTAAAAATAAGAATTGGATTTGAGAAAGAAAATATTGTAGGAGTTCAAGCAGCTAAAATAATAGAACAAGCAGGTGCAGAAGCAATAACAGTACATGGTAGAACAAGAGAACAATATTACTCAGGAAAAGTTAATTTAGATGAAATTGCAAGAATTAAAGAAAATGTAAAAATACCTGTAATAGGAAATGGGGACATTAGAAATAAAAAAGATGCAAAGCTTATGTTCGATTATACGAAGGTTGATGGAATAATGATTGGAAGAGCATCGCTTCGGTAATCCATGGATATTTCACGAGATAATAAATATAGAAAAAGAACCAATATGTATATCTAATGAAGAAAGACTTAAAATTATATTAAAACACATAGATTTAGAAATAGAGCAAAAAGGAGAATATATTGGTATAAGAGAAATGAGAAAACATATTTGTTGGTATTTAAAAAATTTAGAAAATTCAAGTAGAATAAGAGACCATATAAACAAAATTGAAAATAAACAAGAACTTATAGATTGTCTTATAGAATACTTTAAATAAATAAGAATAAAAATAAAGTAACCATTTAAAAGGTTACTTTATTTTTATATAGCTTAAATATGTTATAAAAAATTTTTTAATGAAAGGAGAGTATAATTAGAATATTTTGTGTTTTAATTATACGAAGATATAATGAAAAGAATAATAATTATTTCAGGTATACTTCTAATTATAATAACTGTATTAGTATTTTTTTTAAATAAAAATAATTATAATTTTTTTAAAATAGGAAATAATAAAAGTAACAAAGAAATTTCAGATATTGAAGATTATATTTTAAATATTGATTCCTATGAAGCACAAGTAGAAGTAAATGTTATTAGCAATAAAAATAGCAATAAATATTTAATTAATCAAAAATACAAATCTCCTAATATTTTTACTCAGAAAGTAATAGAACCAAGTAATATAAAAGATGTAACAATTGAATATGATGGCAGTAACTTAAAAATTATAAATACAGAACTTAATTTAAATAAAATATATGAAAACTATCCTTATATTTCAAATAATATACTAAATTTAGAAAGCTTTATAGAAGACTATAAATCATCAAACGAATCAAAATATGAAGTAAAAGATGAAGATATAATTTTAGAAACAAAAATAAAAAATGGAAACAAATATATTTATTACAAAAAATTATATGTGAAGAAAAATGGGGAAATAATAAAAATGGAAGTACAAGATGTCACAAAAAATACATTAGTTTACATATTATATAATGAGATAAAAATAAACAATTTACAAAAAGAAGATGTGTTAGCATATAACATACAAAGGAAAAATAAATAATATAAAACTTTTTGTAAGCAATATTTTATACTCAAATATTTAAAATATATCAAAATATCAAATTTAAATACAGAAAAATCAGGAGTGATAAAATGGTTATAAAAAGAGGAGATATGTTTTATGCAGATTTAAGTCCAGTTGTAGGTTCAGAACAAGGAGGTATAAGGCCAGTATTAGTAATACAAAATAACACGGGAAATAAATATAGTCCAACAGTAATAGTTTCAGCAATAACTTCACAAATGAATAAAAATAGATTGCCAACACATATAGAAATAGGAAAAGAGGAGTTTGGGTTAAAATCAGATTCAGTTGTTTTAACAGAACAAATAAGAACAATAGATAAAAGTAGACTAAAAGAAAAAATAGGACATATAGATGACAATAACATAATGGATAAAGTAAATAATGCCTTAGGCGTAAGCTTTGGCTTAGAAGAATAGCGGGAGAATAAAAACTCCCGCTATAAAATATAATTCTAGTTTCTAAAAATAAAATTTAAACTTTTAGTTTTTTAATAGTTTTTACTTCTTCAAATAATTTATCAATTACAGCTTTTCTAGTAGATAAAGCATTTTTATATTCATCTAAAATATCTTTATAATTTTCTACTGTTTCACCATCTTTTAATAGATATTTTATACCTTCAAGATAATAATCTTTTTTGCTTTCCTTTTTTTGGGCAATCATTTTTTTATAATATTCATCTATTTCTTCTAATCTTTTAATATTAGATTTAAGGTCATCAATATAGTCAAAAATGCATGAAATTTCATATTCAGTATCATCTATTACTACTTTTATTAATGCTTTAACTACTTTCTTACTATTTTTTCCAAGCTCTGTTTCTTCTAAAATCTTATTTATAACAGACTGTTTAGGAGTAGTAGGATTAGAATTTTCAATTATTATTTTTAAAGTGTCTGAAATACCAATGTGAGTTTTATATTGCCTTTTGCTAGAGATTGCATCAAATTCATCTGCAACTCTAATAATTTGTCCAACTAAAGGGATGTCTTTTGCTGATAAACCATTAGGATACCCGGGTACCATCTAAAGCCTCATGATGATATAATGGACCTGCGGCATACATTCGTAATTTTGGATCTTTCATACACATTTCATAACCAATAGTGGTATGTGTTTTCATTATTTCATATTCTTCATCAGTTAATTTCCCTGGCTTTTGCAAAATTGAAGGTGGAATAAATTGTTTACCAACATCATGAAGATATGCACACATTATGCAGTAGACTGTATAATTTTTATCCAAATGCATATATTCACATAACCTACATGTTAAACTTGCAACATTTTCACAATGTTTTCTTGTAAAAACATCTAAAGAACCTAATATATTTAATTGGTACCTCATACTTTCATTTAAATTATACGATTTTAAATTTGTATTATCATAAAAATCAAAAACTACATTTTTCATAAATTTCTCCTTATAAATTTATTATAACATAATAAATTTGAAATAAAAACAAAATTTTGTTGATAAAATATATTTTTTGATATATTATATAAAAAGGTGAGAATTATGTATTTAAAAAGACTAGAATTACAAGGCTTCAAATCCTTTGCAGATAAAACTACTTTAGAATTTATGCCTGGAATTACAACTGTAATAGGGCCAAATGGTTCACGGTAAAAGTAATATAGTAGATAGTATAAAGTGGGTACTTGGAGAGCAAAGTATGAAATCACTAAGAGGCACAAAATCAGAAGATGTAATATTTGCAGGAACTGAAAACAGAAAATCTCTTGGATTTGCAGAAGCTTCAATTGTTATTGATAACCAAGATGGAAAATTACCTATAGAATATGCAGAAGTAACGGTAACAAGAAGAGTATATAGAAATGGAGAAAATATTTTCTTAATAAATAAAGTACCTTGTAGATTAAAAGATGTATTAGAGTTATTTATGGATACAGGGATTGGGAAAGATGGGTATTCAATAATTGGACAAGGAAAAATAGATGAAATATTAAGTAATAAATCTGAAGATAGAAGAAAATTATTTGAAGAGGCAGCAGGAATTGTAAAATATAGAGTAAGAAAAGTAGAAACTGAAAAAAAATTAGAACAAACAAAATTAAATTTGCTTAGAATAAATGATATAATTTCTGAAATTGAAGCAAATATTGATATACTAAAAAACCAATCTGAAAAAGCTAAAAAATATTTAAATTTAAAATCAGAACTAAAAACTCTAGAAATAGGACTATTCTTACATAATATAGAAACATTAAAAATCAGATTAGATGATATACGGAACTGGACAAGAAATACTAAAAAATCAAAGTGAAGATGAAACAAAAAAGTTAGTAGAAATGCAATCTAAAAAAGAAGAACTAAAGTTAGAAATAGATAAACTTATTTCAAATATAGAAAATATGCAAAATCTAGGGTATGAGCATAATCAAAAACAAGAAAAATTAAATTCAGAAATTAATTTGGCAAATCAAAGAAAAGAAAATAATAAGGAAAATCATGAGAGATTAATAAAAGAAATTCAAGAGTTATCTGAGAAAATAAATAATCTTGAAGAAGATAAAAAACAAAAACAAGATAAAAAAATTAATCTTAATAAAAACAAAGAACAATTTGAACAAGAACTTAAAGAAAAAGAGGCTAAACTACAAGAATTAACTGGGAAATTATCAGAAAAAGAAATTGAAATAGAGCAAAAAAAGGCAAAAATTCAAGAGAATGTTGATAAAAAGTATGAAGAAAATTCAAATATAAGTTTAGGAAAAGCAAATTATGAAAACTTAGAAAAAAGAGAGAGAATTTTAAAAAATGAGTTATCAAATATAATTTCAGAACTTGATGAAACAAGGCTAACAAAATCAGAAGTTGAAAATAATTATATAAATGCTGAGAATAAGAAAAATGAAATATCAAAAAAACTAGAAAATATTATTGAAACTAAGGAAAAAAGCACAGAGAAAATAAAAAATTATGAAGAAAATAAAAATAAATTAGAAACAGAATTGAGATTTAAAGAATCAAGATTAAGATTTCTAATAGAAACAGAAAAAGAAAAAGAAGGGTATAATAAAACAATTAAATCACTCTTAATAGACTGTGAGAGAAACAAAGAGTTAGCCAATGGAATGCATGGAGTTTTAGCAAACCTTATAAATGTAGATAAAGAATATGAAACAGCAATTGAGATGTGTTTAGGAGCAAGTTTGCAAAACATTGTAACAGAAACAGAAGATGATGCGAAAAGATTAGTTGATTACTTACGTAAAAATAATTTGGGAAGAGCTTCATTTCTACCTATATCTTCAGTTAGAGGGAAAAAAGTTGATAGACTTATAAAAAATAATTTATCAGGAGTTATTGGAATAGCATCAGACTTAATAAAAACTGATAAAAAATATGAGCAAATTATACTAAACTTACTTGGAAAAACTGTAATTGTAGATAATATGGATACAGGAATTATATTAGCAAGACAAAATTCATATTCATTTAGAATTGTAACATTAAAAGGAGACATAATTAATGCTAGTGGTGCAATTACTGGGGGATCTGTTCAAACAAAAACTGTAAATATTCTTGGAAGAACAAGAGAAATAGAAGAACTAGAAGAAGAAACAAAAAAATTAAAGAACAGAATAGATGAAATAATAAGAGAAAAAGAGGAATATATAAATTCAATTGAAAACATATTAAAAATGTCTGAAACATTAGAAAACGAGGCAAAACAAAATGATATAATATATGCTACAGAAAAACAAAAATTAATTTCTATAGAAGAAAGTGTAAATAAATTACAAAATAATTTAAAAAACCATAGAGAAGAACTCGAAAATATAAATAATGAAAAACAAAGAATAGAAACAGAAAAACAAGAACATATTAAAAATATAAATGAACTAGAAAAAGAGACTGAAAAGTTAGAAATAGAAGTACAGAATTTTGTTGAACTTCACAAAAATGAGCAAAAATATATAGATGACTTAAATTTTGATATAACAAATTTAAAAATTTCAGTAAGCTCTTTTGAAGAAAGCAATTTATCAATAGATGAAGTAATAGAAATGATTGATAAAGATATAGGAACAAATAAACAAAGTGTTTTAATGAAAGAAGAACAAAAACAAAAATTACAAGAAGATAATAAATTAATAGATGAAAATGTTCTAAAATTAAAAGAAGAAATAGAAGAAATGAAGCTAAAGATTCAAAACAGTGGTAATGAAATTGAAAAATTGAAAGAAGTTAGATTGAATAAAAATGAAGAACTAACAAAAACAGAGAAAGATATTGAAGTAGAACAAGAAAATATAAACAATATAAAAGATCAGATTTCTAAAATAGATTTGAAAAAATCAAAAGTAGAACTTGAATTAGAACAAATTATAAACAAAATGTGGGAAGAATATGAATTAACACCAAATAATGTTACAAATTATGAAAAAACTGATAATCCTCAAAATACAACTAAGCAGGTAAATAATTTGAAAAACCAGATTAAAGAACTAGGTAGTGTGAATGTAGATGCAATAGAAGAATATAAAATAACCAAAGAAAGATATGACTTTTTATCTGAACAAAGGCTAGATTTAGAAAATTCTTCAACAAAGTTAAAAAAAGTTATACAAGATATGACGCAAATAATGAAAACTCAATTCAAAGAACAGTTTGAGATAATAAATAAAAACTTTGGAGAAGTATTTAAGGAATTATTTGGTGGAGGAAAAGCAAACTTAATTTTAAATGATGAGGAAGATATATTAAACTGTGGAATAGATATAGAAGCACAACCACCAGGAAAGAAACTACAAAATATGATGTTATTATCAGGAGGGGAAAAGGCATTAACAGCAATAGCAATATTATTTGCAATATTAAAAATAAATCCTGCTCCATTTTGTGTATTAGATGAAATTGAAGCAGCACTTGATGATATTAATGTTTATAGGTTTGCAGATTACTTAAAAAAATTTGCAAATAAAACACAATTTTTAGTAATAACTCATAGAAAAGGAACCATGCAGGCAGCAGACACTGTTTATGGTGTAACTATGGAGGAAAATGGTATATCAAAATTATTATCAATGAAATTAAAATAATAGAATCTTTAAAATTATTACACAAATAAATGTCCCTTGGCATACTTGAATTGTTCAAGATTTGCTAAGGGAACTTCTTTTAAAGTTAATTTTTCCATGGATTATTTGGATCTGGATCTGTTGGATCCCAACCTCTTAAGTTGTAATTGCTTGAAATTTTTTGACTTTCAGGTTTACCTAATGGACCTGGATCGCTACTGCCATAAAATTCTACTTCTGTTCCAACATAACAATTATCATATATCCATTTGGCATCTTCAACAGTTAAACGAATACAACCAGAAGATGCTCTTGTTCCTAATCTATCATAATCCCAATATCTTAAACTGCTCTTATCTCCATTTCGCAAATATGGTACAGAATGTAATAAAATATTTCCTGTTATTTGCCAGCCATACTGACCATATACTCCCCCAAAAAGTGGAACCCAGGTGTTTTTGTATTGCTTTAATTTATATACTCCAGATCTTGGAGTAGCTGAACCAGTTGAACAAATAAAAGCTTTAAGAGGAACCAACTCACCATTTTCTTTTTTATCATATACTGTTAGTACATTTGCTGTATAATTTATTTTTATGTACAATTCATTAAAAGAAATTTTTGATGGAATTATATGTATTTCAGAATCATTAAGTGTTTCATCTCTTAAGTCAATTAAAATAGATTTAATTTCTTCATTATTATTTTCATGAATTTCTGCAACTGTTTGAACTGTAGATTTATCTTTATAAATAAAGTCAAATAGTATGAATATAAATATAAAACTTATTAATATAATTGTTATTTTTTTAAAGAAAAATTTCATCTTTTCACCTACTTAAGATATTATACAGATTATGTACTAAAAAATCAATAAAAAGTATTATCTTAGAAATTATGTTGAATAATATAGAGGATACATTAATACTGTATAATTATGTCGAATTTTCCTATATAATAATAAAAAGAGATAGCACTGAAATTGCCCAAAATCAGCTATCTCTTATAATTGGAGAAGAAGGAATTAAAATATTTACTTTTAAACTTAAAAATAGATAATATAACAGATGAAAAATTAGAAATTATTTTAGAAAAATATTATACTAGGAGAAAAAATTTCCAAAGCTATAGCCAAACAAAAATGAGATTAGCACAACTAATAATAGAAGGATGTTTTCCAAATGCAAAGGAATTTAATAAAATTGCAAAAAAAGAGGGATTATATTCTAGTAAATCCATAAAATATATAGAAGAATGTTCATGGAAAGAATTAGAAAATAAAATAATAAAAGAAATTAAATTAATATTAAATTCATAAATACATTAACTTGACAAATAAAGGGCATAATATATAATACAATTTAAAGGTAATAAATGCAAAATTACATAAAAATAAAAAGGAGAGTGTTTAAATGGCAGAAGTAAGTGAAGAAGAAAAAGAAAGAGTGCAAAATATGATAGACAATTTGGTTGAAAGGGCAAAAAAAGCATCAAGAGAATATTTAAGATTAAATCAAGAACAAGTAAACGAAATTGTTAAAAAAATGGCAATGGCTGGATTAGAAAATCATATGAGATTGGCTAAAATGGCAGTAGAAGAAACAAAAAGGGGAATATATGAAGATAAAATTATTAAAAATATGTTTTCAACAGAATATGTATATCATAGCATAAAATATGATAAAACAGTCGGTGTAATTTCAGAGAATGAAGAAGAAGGAACTGTTGAAATTGCAGAACCTGTTGGAATTATTGCTGGTGTTACTCCAGTTACAAATCCAACTTCTACAACAATGTTTAAATCATTAATTGCTGCAAAAACAAGAAATGTAATAATATTTGGATTTCATCCATCTGCACAAAATTGTAGTAAAGAAGCTGCTAAAATACTAAAACAAGCAGCAATAGAAGCTGGAGCACCAGAAGATTGCATATTATGGATTGATGAACCATCAATAACAGCAACAACAATGTTGATGAATCATAAAGATGTAAATTTAATTTTAGCAACAGGTGGAACAAATATGGTTAAAGCAGCATATTCATGCGGAAAACCAGCATTAGGTGTTGGACCTGGAAATGTACCATGCTATATTGAAAAATCTGCGAAACTAAGAACTTCAGTAACAGACTTGATATTATCTAAATCATTTGATAATGGGATGATTTGCGCTTCTGAACAAGCTGTTATAGTAGATAATGAAATAACAGAAGAATTTGAAAGATTAATGAAAGAGATGGGATGCTATTTCTTATCAGAAGAAGAAGTAAATAAAATAAAGAACAGTATGTTTATTCAAGAAAAAGGTTGTAGTATAAATGCAGACATAGTTGGAAAAAGTCCATATGATATTGCATTAAGGGCTGGATTTGAAGTACCTAAAGAAACTAAAGTGCTCGTTACAGAACAAACAGGTGTAGGAATTGAATTCCCATTTTCAAAAGAAAAGCTAAGTCCAGTTTTAGCATATTATAAAGTAAATAACTCAGATGAAGGAATAGAATTAGCAGAAAAGTTAATAGAATTTGGAGGACTTGGACATTCAGCAGTAATACATTCTGAAAACAAAGATGTAATTTTAAAATTTTCTGAAACAGTAAAAGCAGGAAGAATAATAGTAAATTCACCTTCAACACATGGAGCAATAGGTGATATATATAATACAAATATGCCATCATTAACATTAGGGTGTGGAACATTTGGTGGAAATTCAACAACAGCTAACATATCATCAGTTAATTTAATAAACATAAAAAAAGTTGCCAAAAGGAGGGTTAATATGCAATGGTTTAAAGTACCAGAAAAAATATATTTTGAAGCAGGTTCAATTAGTTATTTAGAAAAAATGCCAGATATAACAAGAGCATTTATAGTAACAGATGAATCAATGATTAAATTAGGTTATATAGATAAAATATTATATCATTTAAGAAAAAGAGAAAAATATGTACACTCAGAAATATTTTCAGAAGTGGAGCCAGATCCTTCTTTTGAAACAATAAAAAAAGGTGTTGAGTCAATGAATAACTTTAAACCAGATGTAATTATAGCAATTGGAGGACGGAAGTAGCATAGATGCAGCAAAAGGAATGTGGTTATTTTATGAAAGACCAGATGCAGATATAGAAGGATTAAAACTAAAATTTATGGATATAAGAAAAAGAACATATAAATTCCCAAAACTTGGAGAAAAGGCAAAAATGGTTGCTATACCAACAACATCAGGAACAGGATCTGAAGTAACATCTTTTGCCGTAATTTCGGATAAAGTAAAAAATATGAAATATCCTTTAGCAGATTATGAATTAACACCAGATGTTGCAATAGTAGATCCAGATTTAGTAATGAGTTTACCACCAAAAGTAACAGCAGATACAGGAATGGATGTGTTAACACATAGTATAGAAGCATATGTTTCAAATATGGCATCAGATTATACAGATGGATTAGCTGAAAAAGCAATAGAACTTGTATTTAAAAACTTGGAAACAGCATATAAATATGGTTCAAATAAATATGCAAGAGAAAAAATGCATAATAGTAGTACAATAGCAGGAATGGCCTTTACGAATGCATTTTTAGGAATTAATCATTCAATTGCACATAAATTAGGGGCAGAATTCCATATAGCACATGGAAGAGCAAATGCAATATTGTTACCATATGTAATAAAATATAATAGTTCAAAGCCAACAAAATTTGTTTCATTCCCTAAATATGAATATTTTATAGCAGATCAAAAATATGCAGATATTTCAAGAAGAATGGGCTGGAAAGCTTATACAAATGAAGAGGGCGTTAATTCATTAATAGAAAAAATTCGAGAATTAATGAGGAATATAGATATACCAATGTCATTAAAAGAAGCTGGTATACCAGAAGAAGAATTTAAGGAAAAACTAGATTTACTAGCAGAAAGAAGCTTTGAAGATCAATGTACAACAGCAAATCCTAGATTGCCAATGGTAGAGGAAATAAAACAAATATTAATAGATGCATATTATGGAAATTAGAGGCAATATAGGTAAAAAAATAACATATATCTTTTAAGATATATGTTATTTTTGTGTTATATATTTATGTTTTATTTTAAATTAATTCCTAAAATCATTAATTTTATTCTAGCTAAATCTATAATATTTACACTACCATTTCTATCAACATCTGCTGCATCAAAATATACGTCTGATAAATTATTTAAATTTAAATTATGTAATTTCATTCTAGCTAAGTCTACTATGTTTATTAGACTATTTCCGTCAATATCACCAACAACTATAAATTTATATGAAACTTTATCATCAAGTCTTATTGATGAACCAGTACCGATTAATGTAGAATTTGAATTAATTGTATTATTATTTTTATCATAAAATTTAACATTACTGTTAGTAGATATGTTTTGCTTTATAACTTCCATATTTAAACCTGTAGGAATTATAATTGTTTTTTCAGCATTACTTATCTCATATGTATTTGATGAAATTGTAGGTAATTCTTCTTGCTCAGATATTACAGTAATATTACAACTAGCAGTGTAATTTCCATCAACAGTTGTAACTGTAATTGTAGCAGAACCATCAGATTTAGCAGTAACTAAACCAGAAGAATCAACACTTGCAACACTTGAGTTACTACTAGACCATGTAACACTCTTATTTGTAGCATTAATAGGATTTATTGTAGCAACTAACCTTAAAGTTTCATTTCTTTTTAGTGTAGAATTTGATATGTTCAAGTGAACACCAGAAACTGGTATTGAATTATCTACAGTAATATTACAACTAGCAGTGTAATTTCCATCAACAGCTGTAACTGTAATTGTAGCAAAACCATCAGATTTAGCAGTAACTAAACCAGAAGAATCAACACTTGCAACACTTGAGTTACTACTAGACCATGTAACATTCTGATTTGTTGCATTAAGTGGCATTATTCTTGGTGTTAGTTTAACAGTTTCATTAGATTTTAATGTAACATTAGTTTTATCCAAACTTATTGATTGTACTTTAAAATAATTATTTATTGGAAATGTAACTTCTTTTGTTACATAATTTCCAAAACTAACTTCTATTTTATAAAGACCTGCTTCAATAGAAGCTGGAACTTTTATTGTATATTCAAATGTGTTACCAGATGCAAAATAATCTATCTTAAATTTTTCCGTAACATATGAATCTGTAGTAACATTTTTAATTTTTACAGTTAATTTCTCATCATTATTTATGTTAGTTGTAGTAACATCAAATGTTATTGTTCCTTCTACACTATTGTTTAGAGGAGATGGATTTGTAGTAAGTGTTCCTATATTTAAATCTGGTTCTGTAACACCAATTAAACAAGTAGCAAACACTGCACTATTTGAAGTAGAAGCCCTAATTACTGTTGTACCAGAACTTAATGCAGTAACATTACCATCTGAATCTACACTTGCAACTGATGGATTGGTACTTGTCCATGTGATTGTTTTGTCTGTTGCATTTGAAGGACTGATTGTTGCTATTAGTTGAGTTTGGTCAGAAGGCCTTAAATTTAGCGTAGTATAATTTAAAACCACAGATGAAACAGAAACTGTCTGTTCATGTATTGTGAATTTTTGTCTAAATTGTTCTACTCCATCATAGAAAAAAACAAATTCATAATATCCAGCAGGTGCAGATGGATAAACTTCAATTGTACCATCTATAGATTTATAATTTTTTATATTTAATGTTACATTGTAATCACTATTGTTTGGCACATCACCAGAATAGTTAACCATAAGCATACCTAGTTTGTTTTCATCTATAGTGCCAGTACTATTTATAACAAAAGATATAGTTCCACCTTGACCAGAAATTATTGGATCCGGAGTAGCGGATAATGAGGTAAGGCTAAATACATTAACAGGTTGCCCTGAATCTCCACTACCTACAACTCTAAATATTTTTTCTACTAAAAATTCTTCACCATAGTACATTCTAATGTAGTATACACCTACTGGTGTAGTACTAGGAACTGTAATACAAATACTAACAGAAGTTGAAGATGTTTTATTATATACTATATTAAATCCTGGAGTTGCATCTTGTAAAGAACTATTATATATATAGCCTCTTAATTGAGTATAATCCATATCACTGCTAATAAATAAAGTATAATATAGGTCTGCCCCAACTCCATATTCTACTTCTGGTTCTTCTTCAGAGCTTTGAGCAAACAAACTTGTATAAATATTGTCCCTAGAAGAGATATTATTAAAAAGTATTTGTTTATTTGCATAAACTTTACTTGAAATTTCTAAAGACTCTGAACTTGCATTCGAATGGTTTGTTGCAACAACAAAAAATAAAGCTAAAGTAAGAATTGTAAGAATAATCGATTTTATGATTATTTTTTTCATATTACCTCCATAAAATTTAAAATAAAATAAAATAACTAATTATAATCTCATGATATACATAATAATTGTACCACGATTTAGGAAAAAAGTCAAATAATGGTGCCAAATTGATAGTGCCGAATTTTACATAATTTTAAAATAATAATTGCAAATAATAAAAAAAATGTATATAATGTACTATATTTTCGTTAAAGGAGGATAGTATGAAGGTGAGTAAAGAAGAAATCATGCACATAGCAAATTTAGCAGACTTAAATTTAAAAGAAGAAGAAATAGGCAAATATATTTTAAATTTACAAGATATTTTAGGGTTTGCTAATATAGTAAATAATGCACCAATAGATGGAGTAGAAGAATCAATAGGAGCATTAGAATCAAGTAATGCTTTTAGAAAAGATGAAATAAAAGAATTCAGTGATAATAAAAGTTTATTACAAAATGCAGTAGATGTTCAAAATAATATGTTTAGAATACCAAAGGTTTTGGATTAGGAGGGAAAGCATGGAACTTTATGAATTAACAGCACATGAGTTAGAAGAAAAATTAAAAAATAAGGAAATTACAAGCTTGGACATTATAAATAGTTGTATGAAGAGAATAAAAGAAAAAGAAAATGATATTCAAGCATTTGTTACAATAACAGAAAAAGAAGCAATAGAAGAAGCAAATAAAGAAAATTCTTTTATACCAATTGGAATAAAGGATAATATAAATACAAAAGGTATAAAAACAACATGTAGTTCAAAAATGCTTGAAAATTTTGTGTCTCCATATGATGCTACAGTTACAGAGAGAATAAAAGAAGAAAAGATGCCAATATTAGGAAAATTAAATATGGATGAATTTGCAATGGGAGCATCAACAGAATATTCATATTTCAAGAAAACAAAAAATCCATGGGACTTAAATAAAGTTCCAGGAGGTTCAAGCGGAGGTTCAGCAGCAGCTGTTGCAGCTAATATGGTACCATGGGCATTAGGGTCAGACACAGGAGGTTCAATAAGACAACCAGCAGCATTTTGCGGAGTTGTTGGTTTAAAACCAACATATGGATTAGTTTCAAGATATGGATTAGTAGCATTTGCATCATCATTAGACCAAATAGGTCCAATAACAAAAGATGTAACAGATTGTGCAACATTATTAAATATAATATCAGGATATGATCAAAAAGATTCAACTTCTGCAAATATAGAAAAGAAAGATTATAAACAAGGCCTAGAAAATGGAGTTAAAGGATTAAAAATTGGAATTCCTAAACAATATTTTGGAGATGGAATAAACGAAGAAGTAAAATCAAAAGTACTACAAATGGCAAAAGAATATGAAAAAATGGGGGCAATAATTGAAGAATGTGAAATAGAGGCGACAGAATATGCACTAGCAACATATTATATAATTGCATGTGCAGAAGCCAGCTCAAACCTAGGAAGATTTGACGGAATAAGATATGGATATAGAGCAGAAAAATTTAACAATTTAAAAGAATTATATAAGAACTCAAGAAGTGAAGGCTTTGGAGATGAAGTAAAAAGAAGAATAATATTAGGTACATATGTACTTTCATCAGGATATTATGATGCTTATTACAAAAAAGCACAACAAGTAAGAACATTGGTAAAACAACAATTTGGAAAACTATTCGAAAAATATGACATACTTCTAACTCCAACATCACCAACAACAGCATTTGATTTAGGAACAAGGTCAAACAATCCATTAGAAATGTATTTAGCAGACCTTTGTACGGTTTCAATAAATATTGCCGGACTTCCTGCTATATCACTTCCATGTGGTGTAGACGAAAGTGGATTACCAATAGGTGTTCAATTAATAGGCAATCATTTTCAAGAAGATGTTTTACTAAGAGCTTCATATGCATTGGAAAAACAAATTGAATTTAGAAAAACATATAGGATTTAAAGGGAGGAGAACAATGATAAATAAAGATTATGAAGTTATAATTGGTTTAGAAGTACATAGTGAGCTTTCAACAAAGACAAAAATATTCTGCTCATGTAAAACCGAATTTGGAGGAGAGCCAAATACACATTGTTGCCCGGTTTGTATGGCAATGCCAGGAGCATTACCTGTTCTAAATGAAAAAGTAGTAGAATATGCGGTAAAAGCAGGACTAGCCATGAACTGTGAAATTGCTAAAAAAAGTAAAAATGATAGAAAAAATTATTTCTATCCTGATTTACCTAAATCATACCAAATATCACAATATGACCTTCCACTATGTAAAAATGGAAAAATAGATATAGAAGTAGATGAAAAAAATAAAACAATTGGAATAACAAGAATTCATATTGAAGAAGACGCAGGAAAATTAAATCATGATGAATTAGGAGGAGGAAGTTTAGTTGACCTAAATAGAGCTGGTGTTCCACTAATAGAAATTGTTTCAGAACCAGATTTAAGGTCAAGTAAAGAGGCAGAAATCTATTTAAGAAAAATAAAATCAATATTAGAATATATTGAAGTTTCAGATTGTAAGATGCAAGAAGGATCTTTAAGAGCTGATGTGAATGTTTCAGTTAGAAAAAAAGGGAATAATAAATTTGGAACAAGAACAGAAATGAAAAACATGAATTCGTTCAGATCAATTGTAAGAGCAATTGACTATGAAGCGGAAAGACAAATAGAAGTAATAGAAAATGGAGGAAAAATAGAGCAAGAAACAAGAAGATGGGATGAAGTGTCTGGCATGACTTTTTCAATGAGAGACAAAGAAAATGCGCAAGATTATAGATATTTTCCAGAACCAGATCTAGTTTCTATAAAACTTTCAGACGAATATATTCAAAAAATAAAAGATATTTTACCTGAAATGCCAGAGAGCAGGAGAAAAAGATATGTAGAAGAATTTAAACTTCCAGAATATGATGCTAAAATATTAACATCATCAAAATATTTTTCTAATTTATTTGAAGGTGCAGAAAAAATATGTAAAAATCCAAAAGCGGTAAGTAATTGGATAATGACAGAAATAATAAGAATTTTAAATGAAAAAGATGAAGAACCAGAAAACATACCATTTACACAAGAAGATTTAGGAGAACTTATTCTACTAATAGACAAGGGGACTATAAGTTCAAGTATAGCAAAAAAAGTATTAGAGGAAATGTTCGAAACAGCAAAAAAACCAAGTAAAATAATAGAAGAAAAAGGTTTAATACAAATATCAGATGAAAAGGAAATACAAAAAATTGTTCAAAAAATATTAGAATTAAATCCAGAATCAGTATCAGATTATAAAGCTGGAAAAGACAGAGCATTAGGATTTTTAGTTGGTCAAGCAATGAAAGAAACAAAAGGTAAAGCAAACCCTAGAATGTTAAATGAAATGTTTTTAGAAGAACTAAAAAAATAATATGTATAAAAATAATATGACAAAGATAAAAAACTTTGTCATATTATTTGTTTTTTTATACTATCAACTATTAAACCACATATAATAAATTCAACCGCAAACATTAAGCTTGTTTTAAATAATATTATTCCTGAATAATAAAAAATAGTAGAAATTGAATAAAGCTCATATGTAAGAAGAATTATAGCTGATAGAATTGCAATAAAAAAAGAGAATTTAAAACCATATATCATAATTTTCTTTATATTATTTTCTAATTTTTTAAATACATCTATAAATACATTAAGCATAAAACTACCTCCAAAATAAAGTACTTAAATATATAGTAACATATTTTAAGAATATAAATCAAAGGTAATTTTTCCTAAATAAAAAGAGAATGTTTAAGAATACATTCTCTTTTTCTAAAAACTATTTTTTTAATTCATTTAACATTTTTGATAATCTAGATTTTTTTCTAGAAGCGGTATTTTTCTTTATAACACCTTTTGTGCAAGCCTGATCTATTTTTTTGCTTGCTTCACTTAGTAATGATTCTGCTTCATTAATGTTTTTATCAGCAACAGCTTTTTCAAATTTCTTTGTAATAGTTTTATAACCTGTTTTTATCATGTTATTTTGCATAGTTTTCTTTTCAATAATTCTAACTCTTTTCTCAGCTGATTTAATATTTGGCAATTTAAGCACCTCCCTTAAGACATAACTAAAAATCTACTTTCCATATTCTAACATGAAAATCAGTATTTTGCAAGCCTTTTTGTAAAAATAAGATAAGTGGTGTAAATAAAATTAATCTAAGATTTAGTATTGGTAATTTCTAACTCAGATGTACAGTTTGGACATCTTGTAGCTTTAATATTTATTTCTGAATAACAATATGGACAAGTTTTAACAGTTGGAATAACTTTAGGCTCCTTGTCTGTTTTCCTTCTTTTCAATTTACCTTGTTTTGCAAGCTTTTCTAATTCTTCGGATTTTAATTGCTCTAATTTTTTATTTATTTTATTAATATATTTAACAACTAAAAATATTGAAAATGCTATAACTAAGAAGTCAATTATAGTTGTAATAAAGCTACCATATTTTATAGAAACTTCACCGACTTGAATGCAAAGACCTGAAAAATCGACTTTCCCTGTGAATATAGAAATTACTGGCATGATTAGGTCATTTACCAAAGATGTTACAATTTTTTGAAATGCACCACCAATAATTACACCAACAGCAAGGTCTACTATATTTCCCTTCATTGCGAATTCTTTAAATTCTTTCCACATAAAAACCTCCTAAGTCACTTATATATTATGATAAAATGAAAAAAATGTCAAATTATGGTGAATAACTAATGAAATTTTAATACTTGTAAATGGTTAATGATTATGATATATTAAAATAAATAGATTTAGGAGGTAAAAACATGATTGCAATTGGATCTGATCATGGTGGATATAGACTAAAAGAAGAAATAAAAAAATATTTAGAAGAAAAACAAATAGAATTTAAAGACTATGGTTGTTATTCTGAAGAAAAAGTAGACTATCCTAATTTTGCTAAAGAGGTTTCAAAATCTATACAAAGAAAAGAATGTGATAAAGGAATTTTAATATGTAGATCAGGAATTGGAATGGCAATTGTAGCAAATAAATTTAAAGGAATAAGAGCAAGTTTATGCATGAGTGAAGAAATGGCAAAGTTTTCAAGAATGCATAATGATAGCAATATTTTAACAATTGCAGCAGACTATGTTTCAACAAGCCAAGCCATATGTATAGTAAGAATGTGGCTTGCAACAGAATTTGAAGGCGGAAGACACATAGATAGATTGAAAATTATAGAAGAGATAGAAAAAGAAAATATGAAATAAAGGAGCAAAAATATGTGGGGAGATATTGCAATAGCATTCTTACTAGCATTTATTACATCTTTTGTAATAACACCATATACAATAAAACTTGCAAGAAAAGTAGGAGCAGTAGATAGCCCAAAAGATGAAAGAAGAGTAAACAAAACAGCAATGCCTAGATTACGGAGGCTTAGCTGTAATAGCTGGATTTTTAGTTTCTGCAATATACTTAATTATAGTAATGAGTCTAGAGGGAACAATAAATATTTTTGATAATGGAGAATATAATATAAAACTTTTAGGGTTTGCACTAGGAATATTAATATTAGGGGTAACATGTTTTATAGACGACATTAAAAATTTGCCACCACTTGTAAAATTAGCAGGGCAAATACTAGCTGCAATTGTGGCAGTAGCTTCAGGTATAAGAATAGAACACTTAAATATTCCATTCTTTAGAATGACTGAATTAAATAATGTTTTTTCAATAATTTTAACAATTGGGTGGATAGTAGGAATAACAAATGCGATAAACCTAATTGATGGATTAGATGGTTTATCTTCTGGAATCTCGGTAATAGCTTGTATATCATTATTAATAATTTTTGCATTAAATGGTTCCCCAATAATTGCAATTATATTAATTACTGCTTTAGCTGGAGCTTTAATTGGTTTTATACCATTTAATTTTAATCCTGCAAAAACATTTATAGGTGATACTGGTTCAAACTTTTTAGGATATTCACTTTCTATAATATCAATATTAGGAGTTGCAAAAACATATACAGCAATAGTAATTATTGCACCTCTTATAGTATTAGCACTTCCTGTATTTGATACAATATGGGCAATTATAAGAAGAATCATAACAGGAAAATCTATAAAAGCAATTATTATGCCAGATAGAAAGCATTTGCATCATAGAATAATAGATAAAGGATATACACAAAAACAAGCTGTTTTTATATTATATGGAATCAGTGCATGTTTTGGTATGTTTGCAATAATATTATTAGATAGTGGAATATGGAAAGCATTATCATTCTTACTTGTTATAACAGCTGTAATAGGAATAGGTTATAAAAATATATTCAAATTAAATAAGCAAAAAGAAACAGAAAAAATAGAAAATAATAAAGAAAAATAGTAAAAATAAAAAACAATTAGAATAAACAATATAGATAAATGTATAAATTCATTAAACTATATTGTTTATTTGTTATTATAATGTGAAAATGAAGATAAAAATTTAGAAATTATTTTATTTAAATTGAAACTTTTTTAAAATGTACAAGTATATATAAGTGAAAGTAGGTAAAAATGGATAAAAAATCAGACAAAGAATTATATAATGAGTATTTAAATGGAAAAAATGAATCTATAGAATATTTATATAATAAATATAAAAACAAAATTCAATATTTTATTTTTAACATAGTAAAAGACTATCAAAAAGCAGAAGACATTACTCAAGAGGTTTTTATATATTTATTACAAAATCCCAAAAAAGAAGAATATGATTTTAAATATTATATTTACCTTGTTGCTAAAAGCAGAGCATTAAACTATATAAATACTGAAAAAAGAAGAGAAAATATAACACAAAAATATTTGTCCCAAGAAAATGAGAAAGAAGAAAATAATATTTTAGATTCTATAGAAGTAAAAGAAAGAAAAAAAGAATTATTAGAATCAATATCTACATTAGATGATAAATACAAAAATGCTATATATCTTGTTTGTATTGAAGGGTTTTCATATAAAGAAACTGCAACAATACTAGGACAAACTGTACCAAACATTAAAAACTATGTACATAGAGGCAAAAAGTTTTTAAAAGAAATTTTATTAGAGAAAGGATATGGTGAAATGAATAAGTCTTTAAAAGTTGTATTAATAATAATTTGCGTGATGATTGGAATATCTGGAATTATATATGCTGCAACAACAATATATAAAAACTTTAATGAAAATAGCAATGTGACAATAAATCCAGCATTTCAAAGCACATTGAAAGAAGAAACAATAAATAATTTATGGATTGGAACAATGGATTTAGCATGGAAAGAACTAAGAGAAAAAATTGGGGGAGAATTAGAGCTAGAAGAAACTGTAGAAATGGCTGAAGAATTAAATGAAAGCAAATTTACAAAAGAAATGTTAGATGAAAACGATTATGATATAGAAGTAAGTAGAACAGAAAGTAATGGATATAATATAGAAGCAAGTCTAAATAAAAATTTGAATTTTATATATCCATTTGACAATTTCAATAATGATTATAATTATACATTTGGAGATAATGGAACAGAATACATAAAATATTTTGGAATTAACAATGGAAGTTTAGAGAAATTGAATGAGAATGTAGAAGTATTATTTTATAATAACACATCTGACAAAGCAGTTGATAATGAATTTGCAATTTCATTAAAAACTAAAGAAGGTGACGAGATAATTTTATACAGGACAGATGATAATAAATCTTTTTTAGAATATTATGGAGACATCAACAAAAAAGCTGAAGAATATATGGGTGATAAAGAATTAGGGGAAGCTGATGAAGTATTAATTCCATATGTTAATGTAAATGGAATAATAAACTACAAAGAATTAACACGCAAAGAAATAAAAAACACAGATGGTATGTATATTTCAAATGCAATTCAAAATGTAAATTTTTCATTAAATGAATCTGGATGTAATATTACAAGTCATGCAACCATGACTACACAATATATTTCAGAAGGAAATAGATATTTTTGGTTTAAAGATACATTTATTATATTTATGAAAGAAGCCAATAGTAGCATGCCGTATTTTTCATTAAAAGTGGATAACCAAGATATATTAGAGAAAAAAGAAGAAACAGATGAACCAAAAATCTTGGATCCTTCAGTATTTACTCCAGACAGGTATAAAGAATACTTAGTAGGAGGAGAATATAAGTTTTACGAAGACGAAGAATATGAGTATTACTATCCAAGTCAAAAAACAGAAATAGTTCAAGTATATTTTAAAGATGGAAATATTATGACTGCAGAAGAAGCATTAAAAAGCAATCTAATTAGTATTGAGCTATTAGATAAATATGGAGTTGAATATATCAAAAAGGAAAAGACTTAGCGAATTTGCAACACGACAAGAATTATGATATAATAAACATATTAGACGATTTGTCTATTAATATATATTTACTCCCTTATTCCTAGCTTATAGCTAGTTTATCATAAATTTAATACAACATAGAAGGAATAGGAGGAAACTCTTGATGAACGTAATGATCATTGGGATAATTGTGGATGTGCTGGTAATTACTGGGGTGATCTGTAAACTTACCCTAGGTAAGCCTAATGCTGCAGAGAATGCAGGAATTGCATTGGCAGCAGGCGTGATTTTCTGTTGCAATCTAGTGCCTGTGATTATCATCATAATCTCATGCATAATTTGTCTAAGTGTCCCAGCTTTCAAGAAAAAGTTTAGGATAGTTGCAGCAATCTTACTTATAGCTGTTTTTATAATCAGCTATCCAAGCAAGACAGAGAGTACTAGCTATGTAAGCCTTGAGCAACATAGCGTGTATAGGGGCGTAACTGCAGTAGAAATGGAAGGTGAAAGAATAGTTGGATTTTCTTACCCAGAAGATGGGGAGGAAAGGTACATTCAAATTCCAGCTACCGCAAGATGCCAGGTGGTAGAAAACCAGGCTATGCCATCGACAGTTGTATACGTGAGAGTGGCAGACGTTAAAGATATAGATAACTGTAATAGTTGGATCTCAATTCTAATAACTAAAGGGGTTGAAGAGCGAACTATTACTGAAAGCTATATCATAACGCAGTAGCATTCCCAATACCATGAGTAAAAAACATCTGTGCAATTGCACAGATGTTTTTTGTGTCGAGGAGAATTGGATTTTGAGAATCACTTATTTTCTAGCATTTTTGCATTTTTTGAATGTAATTTGAATACAGTTGAATAACTTTTATTGAGAAATTTTCTAAATGTTTGTATAATGGTCTTAAATAAAAGATATAAGAGGTAGAGAAATTATGAAAATTAGATGCTTAAAATGTAATGATATAATTGAATCTTTAAGTGTTCACGATTATAAAAAATGT
>CALWZV010000015.1 GCA_944386115.1 uncultured Clostridia bacterium | reverse complement strand
GAGCTTGTTATATTGTTGATAAAAATGGTAATTATTGGAGAATGTATGATTGCATAGAAAATGCAATTACTTATGATGAAGTAGATAGTGTGGAAAAAGCTTATAAAGCAGGAGAGGCATTTGGAAGATTTTTAAAACGATTAAGTAATTTCCCTGCTGAAAAACTACATGAAGCTATTCCAGATTTCCATAATACACCAAAAAGATTTGTGGATTTTGAAAATGCAATATTAGCAGATAAGGCTGGAAGACTTAGAGAAAGTGCAAAAAATCCTGAGAACCCATTAAAAGAAGCCATAGAATATATAATAAAAAACAAAGAAGAACTAAGACTAATAGAACTTGGAAAACTATCAGGAGCATTACCAACAAGAGTAACACATAATGATACCAAGATTAACAATGTAATGATAGATAAAGACACAGGTGAAGCAATATGTGTAATTGACTTAGATACAGTTGCCCCAGATTCAATGTTAGTAGATTTCGGTGATGCAATACGTTCAGGATGTAATAAAGCAGGAGAAGAGCCAGAAAATATAAAAGATGCAAAATTAGATATAGATTTATTTGAAGGGTATGTAAAAGGATATTTAAGTGAAACAGCTAATTGCTTAACAAAAGGTGAAATTGAAAACTTGCATAAAGCTCCTAGAATTTTAACAATGGAATTAGCAATGAGATTTATAACAGATTATTTAAACGGTGATGAATATTTTCAATTAAAACCTGGACAACCATTAGATTTCAATCTAAAAAGAGGTTTAGTTCAATTAAATCTTGCAAAAGATATGGCAGAAAAAGAAAAAGAAATGGCAGAAATAGTTGCAAGAGAAGTTACAAGAGAAGATATGCATAAAACAACACCAACAGTTTCAGATGATTATGTATTATAATTTGGAGGGAAAAGTAATGGATTATAAAGATTTAGCTAATTTAATATATAAAGATGCAAAAAATATAGAATATTATGAAGAAAAATATCCAGAAAGAAATTTGGAAGAAGGAGCAATTGTTACAAGATTTGCACCTAGCCCAACAGGTTTTGTACATTTAGGCTCTCTATATCAAGTTGTAATAGCTAAAAAGGTTGCAGAACAAACTAATGGTGTTTTTTTTCTAAGAATAGAAGATACTGACCAAGAAAGAGAAGTAGAAAATGGTGTAACTAATATAATTAATTCATTACATGATTTCGGATTAAATCCAGATGAGGGAATGACAAGTGAAACTAATGAAAGTGGAAAATATGGACCATATAAGCAAAGTTTAAGAAAAGAAATATATCAAGCTTATGCAAAATATTTAATAGAACAAGGAAAGGCATATCCATGTTTTTGCAGTGAAGAAGAGATAGATAAAATAAGAAAAAAACAGGAAGCTGCTAAAATAAGACCAGGATATTATGGTATATGGGCAAAATGTAGAAATTATACAGTAGAAGAAATGATACAAAAAATAAAAAATGGTGAAAAATATATAATTAGATTAAAATCACCAGGAAATGAATCAAGAAAAATAAAACATCATGATTTAATAAAAGGAAATGTGGATTTTCCAGAAAATGATCAAGATATAGTTTTAATAAAAGCAGATGGACTTCCAACTTATCATTTTGCACATGCAGTAGATGATCATTTAATGAGAACTACACATGTAATAAGAGGTGATGAATGGTTATCTTCGATTCCACTCCATTTGCAATTATTTCAGGTGCTTGGATTTAAACCACCTAAATATGCACATATAGCTCCAATAATGAAAGAAGATAATGGGGGAAAGAGAAAATTAAGTAAGAGAAAAGATAAAGAAGCAGCAGTCGGATATTATACAGAAATTGGGGTACCAAAACAAGCTGTAGTTGAGTACTTATTAAATATAGCTAATTCTAATTTCGAAAACTGGAGAAAACAAAATCCAGATACTGATTATAAAGCATTTGACTTGCAACTGAATAAAATGAGTGTAAGTGGAGCATTATTTGATTTAGTTAAAATATTAGATATTTCAAAAACAATAATATCAAAATATAAAGCAAAACAAGTGTATGAAGAATCTTTGGAATGGGCAAAAAGATATGATAAAGAATTAGAAGAAATGCTAGAAAAAAACAAAGAATATAGCATAAGAGTATTTAATATAGAAAGAGAATCTAATAAACCTAGAAAAGATATATCAAAATGGTCAGATGTGAAAAGAGAAATTGAATACATGTATGATGATATATTTAATAAAAATAATGAAGAATATATTTACCAAAAGATAAATGAAAAAGAAGAGATAAACAAAGTTCTTAATGAATATATTAGTAATTATTATAATGAAAATGATGATAAAGAAATTTGGTTTAATAAAATAAAAGACTTAAGTGAAAAATTAGGATATTCACGAGAAGTAAAAGAATATAAGCAAAATCCTGAAAAATATAAAGGTCATGTTGGAGATGTTTCAATGTGTTTAAGAGTTGCTATAACTAAAAGGCAAAACACACCTGATCTTTATGAAATAATGAAAATATTAGGAAGCAAAAGAGTTGCAGAAAGAATAGTAAAAGCAATAAAATAAAACATATAAATTATTTGTTACAAAAATTTAGGGCGAATAACTAGTTCGCCCATTTTTTAAAAGAGGAAAAGCATGGAATATAAAATAGGAGATATTGTAGAATTAAAAAAACAACATCCTTGTGGAAGCAAAATATTTGAGATAATAAGAACAGGGGTAGATTTTAAATTCAAATGTCAGGGATGTGGCCATATAATTATGCTAGAAAGGCAAAAGGCAATGAAAATAATAAAAAAAATTATAATTATATAAATCTACTTAATAAGTTGACAGAAATAAATTAAAATTATATAATATATATAATTGCTAAGAGCAAAATAGAAAAGGAGGCTTCTTTATGGGACAGACTAGCGTTTGCAAACGGTGCAAGTACTCAACCATATGTCAACACTATCTTCCAGATGGTGAAATAATGGAAGAATGCCTTTACTTAGATGAAATGAGGAAGAAGGACGGAAAGAAAAAAAGCAAGAAAAAGAAGCCGACTGACTAACTAAAAAATAGTGTCCTATTTTAGGGCACTATTTTTTAGTAGAAGTTATATATTAAAGAAAATTTAATCACTAAAAAGCACATTATATATATCTTCAACATATATTTTGTTTTCAGATGAAAAAGGAATAATAGGTATATTATCAGGAATATTGAGAAAGTTTTTAATATTTTCTATAAATGTACCTATTTTTGTTTTGGCTATTTTATCTGCCTTATTTGCAACAATAAAAAATGGAAGATTATTATTAAGTAAAAAATCGTACATTAATTTATCATCAGATGTAGGGTCATGCCTTATATCCAAAATAAGGATAATTATAGATATATTTTTTCTATTTATGATATATTCTTCAATAAATTTTCCGAGATCTTTGTTTTTCTTGTTTAGACATTTTACTAAAACCATATCCGAGGAAGATCTACAAAATAAAATTTATTATCAATATTGTAAAAATTTATTTGTCTCGTTTTACCAGGTGTATTGCTAGTCCTTGCTAATGACTTCATATTAACCATTGTGTTTATAAATGAAGATTTACCGAACATTAGATTTACCAGCTAGCACAACTTCAGGTAAGTTCCCTTTTGGATATTGGCTTGGTTTTACAGCTGAAATTTCAAATCTAGGATTTTTAATAAGCATTACTTATTTTTTCCTTTCTATAATTTCTTTGTTTCCCATATAAGGCCTTAGAGATTGAGGAATTTTAACATTTCCATCTCTTGTATAATTGTTTTCAACTAATGCAATAAGCATTCTAGGAGGAGCAACAACAGTGTTATTTAATGTATGTGCATAATAATTTCCATTAATGCCCTTAATGCGAATTCCAAGCCTTCTACTTTGTGCATCTGTTAAATTTGAACAGCTACCAACTTCGAAATATTTTTTTTGCCTTGGACTCCAAGCTTCAACATCAACACTTTTGGCTTTTAAATCCGCTAGATCTCCGAGAACAGCACTCTAAAGTACGAACAGGAATGTCTAAACTTCTAAAAAGTTCAACAGTATATGACCACATTTTGTCATACCATTCATAACTTTCTTCTGGTTTGCATACAACAATCATTTCTTGTTTTTCAAATTGATGAATACGATAAATTCCACGTTCTTCTATTCCATGAGCTCCTTTTTCTTTCCTAAAGCAAGGTGAATAAGATGTTAAAGTATATGGAAGTTCAGATTCTTTTAATATTTGATCTTTAAATTTACCGATCATAGAATGTTCACTAGTACCAATTAAATATAAATCTTCGTTTTCGATTTTGTACATCATATTATCCATTTCTTCAAAGCTCATAACTCCAGTTACAACATCGCCTCTGATCATATATGGAGGAATTACATATGTAAAACCTTTATTAATCATAAAATCTCTTGCATAACTTAAGATAGCAGAGTGAAGTCTTGCAATATCACCAATTAAGTAATAAAAACCTTGCCCAGCAACTCTACGAGCAGCATCTAAATCGATCCCAGAAAAACTTTCTAAAATATCTGCATGATATGGGATTTCATAATCTGGAACAAAAGGTTCGCCAAATCTTTGTACTTCTACATTTTTTGAATCATTTTCTCCTATAGGAACAGACTCATGAATTATATTTGGTATTTTTAACATAATTTCTCTTATTTCTGTAGCAATGGAATTTTCTTCAGACTCAAGAATAGATAACTTTTGATTTATATCAGATACTTTAGATTTCATATTTTCAGCATCACTTTTTCTATTTTCTTTCATTAATGCTCCAATTTGACTACTCAAATTATTTCTTTCCATTCTAAGATTGTCAATATTATTTTTAATTTTTCTTTTTTTAGAATCCAAATTTAAAACATTATCAACAAGACAAATTTTATGTTCTTGAAATTTCTTTTTCATATTTTCTTTAACTAAGTCTGGATTTTCTCTAATTAATTTAATATCTATCATAAATATCACTCCAAAAATATAGTTTAAAATAGTTTACTACAAAAAGCCATAATTTGCAATAAAAAATTAAAAAGATAGGGAAATTCCCTACCTTTTGGAAGCTCACTCTAATCGACTAGGAAGTGCGTTCCACGCCACTTCAGCGTGAAACCCAAGTCATTCAAAAGGCTTATTACAGCCTCTTTATCAACTCTGTCTATACAGAGCTGACCAGCAGCTTGAGTAAAGTGAATTCCACTTTGACTTAGCCGAATCACAACCTTCTCTGGAGCTTGCACTTGGCCCCTAAAGAGAAAAACAGTCTTGTCCTTTCGAATCATCTTGAAGCCTCCATCTACTTATTATATATTCAATCTAGAATATATTAATATATATTATATCATAGAAAAAGCGAAAAAACAATTGCATAAAAAGGAGACAAGCTGAATATAATAGTTATAAATGGAAAATATGGAAGGAATGATTGTATGATGAAAGATGAAGAATATATAAAAGATACAAAAATAATAGAAAAAACTGAACTAGAACAGGAAAGAGAAATAATAATGAGTATAGTAAAAGCTAAAAAGGAATTAGAAAATTTAAATAAAAATTTTGAATATGCAGAAGATGAATTAATAGATTATTACACATATCAAATAAAAGCTAATCAATCAAAAATAGATTATTTGGTAAAAAAAGCGAAAAATAAAAGAATAACACTAAATATGTTACAAGCAATAGAAGCAAAATTATATGATGATAAAGCAGTATAAAATCATATTTGTCCAAGTTAGAACATAAAATAAAACAGGGAGGGATTAACTTGGGGGCAAATAATGTTATAACTTTTTTAGCATGTATAATTTTAATATTTATATTTGGAAAACTTTTTATACTTCCTATAAAACACATATTAAAACTAATAATAAACTCTATTTTAGGTGCAATTTTAATATACATAATAAATTTAATTGGTAGCACATGGGGATTTTATATAGGAATAAATATTTTAACATCTATATTTGTAGGAATACTTGGGATTCCAGGAGCTATACTTCTTATTTTACTAAGAATAATTTTACCATAATGAAAATAGAGCAAATGTGGCTTCGCCTTTTACTTTATTTTGATTTGCGATATGTATGGCACAATGTAAATTAATTTTGTTGTATAGAAAAAGAGTGAAACATTTTATTTAAAAAAGTTTCACTCTTTAAAAAATTATTCAACTGTAACTGATTTGGCTAAATTTCTAGGTTTATCAACATCTAATTTTTTTTCTTTTGCAACATAATATGCAAAGAGCTGCATAGGCACAATTGATAAGATTGGCGATAAGTATGGGCTAATATTATCAATTTTAAAAACAAAGTCAAAGTTTTTATCATCTAAATTTTGGTTTGTAATAATAAATGTTTTAGCACCACGTGTAATAACTTCTTGTATATTACTTAATGACTTTGGGGCTAATGTTTCATCTGTAATTATAGAAACAACGGTAACACCATTTTCTATTAATGCAATTGTGCCATGCTTTAGCTCACCAGAGGCATAACTTTCAGAATGAATATAAGAAATTTCCTTTAGTTTTAAAGAACCTTCTTGAGCTACTGCATAATCATTACCCCTTCCAATATAAAACATATCATGTTCAGTATAAACTTGTTTTGCAAAATCTTTTATACAATTTACATTATCTAATATATTAGAAACTTTATCTGGCAAAGAAAGAATATCTTTTTTAATATTATTTATAAAGTCTTTGTTAGAATGTTCTAATGTTTCTGAAAAATACAATCCGATAATTGCAAGTAATGTTACTTGAGAAGTATATGCTTTAGTAGATGCGACAGCAATTTCTGGTCCAGCATGTGTATAAATAGAATAATCTGCCTCTCTTGTTATAGAACTACCTATTACATTTGAAACAGCAATAGTCTTTGCACCTTTCGATTTGGCAAGTTTAAGAGCAGCAATAGTATCTGCTGTTTCACCAGATTGACTAACAAATATTGCTAATGTTTTTTCATCTACTAATGGATCTCTATATCTAAATTCAGATGCAATATCAACAATTACAGTAATATTACATAGATTTTCTATTAATGTTTTAGTTGCAAGACCAGCATGCATAGCAGTACCGCAAGCTACAATATAAATTTTATTAATAGATTTTAAATAATCTTTGGTAAAATTAAGTTCGTCTAAAACTATGTCTTTTCCAATTGATAGTTTTGTACCAATTGTTTCCCTTATAGCATTTGGCTCTTCGAAAATTTCTTTTAGCATATAATCTTCAAATCCATTTTTTTCAGCTGAACTTGAATCCCAGTTTATATTTTTAAGTTCCTTACTAATTTCATTTAAATCTTTATCATAAAATAAGATTTTATCATTATAAATTTCTGCATATTCATTATCATTTAATAAATAAAAATTCTTAGTAAAAGATAAAATTGCTGGAATATCAGAGCTTATAAAGTTTTCATTATCACCTTTTCCAACAACTAAAGGGCTATCTTTTCTTGTTACAATAACATGATCTGGGTGCAATATTGAAATTACTTCAATTGCAAAACTTCCTTTTAAGTCATCACAAGCTCTTTTCACAGCATGCAAAAACTTATTATTGCTTGATTCTTGTGAATAATAATAATGAATTAAATTTGGAATAACCTCTGTATCTGTTTGAGATAAAAAATTATAGCCTTTTGAAACTAAAAAAGTTTTTAGTTCAATATAATTTTCAATAATACCATTATGAACAACACTAAAATTTTTAGAGTTATCCATATGAGGATGAGAATTCTCCTTGGAAGGTTTGCCATGAGTTGCCCACCTCGTATGAGCAATTCCGATATGACCTTTAAGAGAGTCAATTCCTTCAATCTCATTTAAAAGGCTAACTCTTCCTTTCGTTTTTAACATAGATAAATGATTGTCTTCTATTGTAGAAATACCGGGCAGAATCATATCCCCTGTATTCAAGTTTTAAAAGACCATTAATTAATATAGGCTTAGCTGTTTGCTTACCTACATATCCAACTATTCCACACATAAATCCTCCTATTTAATTTAATTGAAATATAGTGGAATTTTTAAAAGTAAAGCTATTTTATTATTTTTGTTCTAATATTACTATTAGTTTTTAATAATAAATAATGACAAGCTTATGCCATAGAGTACCCGCCGAAATATCGATAAACTCTACCCTCGTCATCAGCATAAATACTGATCAGGCGCTTAATTAATAATAACTCCTTTCATTTGTAATTTAAAATGTACTTTTAAAAACCACATACTACATATGATACTATAAATCAAAAAATAGTGCAAGTACATGATATTTTTTCAACCTAGAAAAGTTTTCAATTGACAAAAATACTTATTAAGGATAAAATTAAAATAGGTGATACAAATGAAACAAAATGAAGTAAGATTAATATTAATTTTACTTATATTAATTCTTTTTATTGCAGGGGCATTTATATTAAAAATAGTAAATAGGGAAAATAATGTGTATGCTTCATACACTCCAGGGACATACCAATATGAGGAAGAAAAAGAACCTGGAGAAATAAATATTACAAGAAAAGAGTATGAAAAACAAGAAACAGAAATAGAATATATTACTACATATGAAACAGATGAAACTCTGCCAAAGGGAATTGTACAGGTAAAACAAGAAGGAAGAACTGGAAAAAAACAGATAGTAATAGAGAAAACATATGAAAATGATGAGCTAATTAATGAAGAAGTAATATCAGATAAAATTATAAAAGCACCGATAAATAAAATTGTTGTAACAGGTGGTAGCAAATATAGTAGCAATTATAAAATAAAAGTAGGAGATACTTTATATGTTACTCCATATATACTTGAATTAAAATTAGAGCCAGATGTTAACTCTGAAAAAATATACACACTAGCAATGGATGATGAAGTAATTCTATTAGAAAAAGAAGAAACTTGGTATAAGATTTCATATAAAAAATATACTGGGTATGTTCCAGAAAATTGCTTAACATACTTAAAACCAAAATCAGAAATAGATTATAATATAGAAGGTGAAACATTAACAAAAGAGGAGCTATTATCTAAATTGAGTTTTAATATAAAATTAAATGCTCCTAGTGGGTTATCACTTGAACAATTTAAAAAAGTTTTAACAGGAATGGAACAAGATAGTAATAAAATATTTGAACAAAATGCCGAATATTTTTACTATATAGAAAAACAATATAATATAAATGGAATTTTTGTTGCAGCAATTGGAATACATGAAAGTAATTTTGGAAAATCTCAAATTTCTTTAGACAAGAAAAATTTATTCGGATATGGAGCAAATGATTCTAATCCATATAATAATGCATATGACTTTTCAGACTATTCAGAAGGAATTGATTTGATTGCAAGAGTACTAACAAAATATTATATAAATCCAGCAGGAACAAAGATTTATGATGGACAAGTTGCAACAGGAGATTATTATTATTCTAGTACATTATCAGGAGTAAACGAAAAATATGCTACAGATAAAAATTGGGCAAATTCTGTATATAAATGGATGACTTATTTATATAATAGAATCTAAATGAAAAATATTTTTAATCTTTGTATTGCTATTTTCCGTATATTATTGTATTATATATAGGTATAAAAAATAGATATAAGGGGGTACAGTCTTGAAAAAAGTACTACTAATTTTGGGAATATTAATTGTAATATTTGGCACAGTAGTTACATATGCAACAGATATAGCAAATGAAAACAATACAATAGGAGAGCTAACAGAAATAAAACAAAACGCTGAGCAAGAATTAGAAGAATATACAGAAAAATATGGCTCAGAAACATACGGATTAACAGCTTATATACTATCAAAAGTACAATTATATAGTATACCATTTTGCTTTTTAGGAATTGCATTTGGCGCCATATATCAATATGTTATAGGAATAAGAAGATTAGATATTAGAGATAGAGGATTTATGGTAGTGATAGCATTTATAACAATATTAATAATATGTCAAGTGTTACCACTTATATTTGCATTGATAGTAAAAGGTTGGAGGGGTTAACGAATGAAAGTATTGTTTGCTGTAAGTAATGAAAATATTTCCGAAAAGATATTGAAAACTTATCAAAAAGAATATAAAGAAATAATATCATATAAAAATGTTTATTACTTTAATGCAATACTAAAAGAAATACAAAGAGATAAATCATATGACAGGATTGTTATTAGTGAAGACTTAGAGCCATTTGCTAATAATAATTATGATGCAATAGATAAATTTTTATTTGAAAAATTAGACAGTATAAGTGATGAAGCAACAGATGATGAAGGCAATGACACATCAATAATACTTATATGCACAGATAGAAGAACAAAATCAGATTCGATTCTTGTAAAACTATTTGGTATTGGCATATATAATGCAATATTAGGACAAGATAGAAGCATTGAAGAGGTTTGCAGACTAATATATAAACCAAGAAATAAAAAAGAGGCTAAAATATATTATAAAATTGAAGTAGATGATGTAAATTACCAAACTGAAAATGAAAGTGATGTAAATGAAGTTGAAATACAAAATATATTAGCTCATTACAAAAGACTTGGAAGAGATGAAGAAAAATATGTAGATAGTTTCAATAATATTGCATCACAATATACAGATGCACAATTAAGAGTAATAATAAAATTTTTGCCAATGAATGTAAAAGCTGTGTTAGAAGAAAATTCGCCTAAGTACCAACAGATAATGATATATAAAGATGGTAAAAATGGTAATAATTATATAAAAAATAAAACAATAGAAAATAAAAATACAGCAAGAACAATAAAATCAAAACCTAAAACAGTAAAAATGCAACCAGCAACAGATCTTAAAATCGAAAGTTTGGAAGAAGTTTCTAGTGCTAGACTTACAAAACCTGTAGTAATACCAACAGAAATGAGTAAAACAAGTAAGAAAATATTAAATGAACCAAAAGAAGAAAATAATATCTTAAAAAATGAAACTATTCAAGTTGCACAAGAAATGGATGAAATACCTAAAAAGCAAAGAGGTAGGCCAAGAAAAGTAATTGAACCACAGAATACGCAAGAACAAATTGAAGAAATAAAGCAAGAAGAACCTATAAAGAAACGTAGAGGTAGACCAAAGAAAACAGAATTAATATCAAATGAAATAGAAACATCAGAAGAAGAAAAAATAGAAGAATCAAAAATAGAAGAAGAGCCAATAAATTTATTTGAATTGTCAGATGAAAATACAGAAGAACAAGAACAACCAGAAAACTATGTAGGAAACGTAATACAAAACACTCAAACAAATGAAATAATAAGAAGTGAAGAGCCAGAACCTACAATTAATTACAATATGAACAATTTCATTTCAAAAGATAACAAAATGGTTGCATTTGTTGGAACATCTAAAAATGGAACATCATTTTTGGTAAATAACTTAGCTGATATATTATCAAATATAGGAATAAATACTGCAATTTTAGACTTAACTGAAAACAAAAATTCATATTATATATATACAAAAAATGATGAAAACTTGAGGAAAACAGCAAATAGTTGTATAGAAAAATTAACTCAGGGAATTACAGAGGGTATTACTGTAAAGAGAAATTTAACTGTATATACATCTGTTCCTGGAGAAAATAATGCTTATAATCAAGCACAAAAAATAATGGAAACACTATCTAGAAATTATTCTTTAATATTACTAGATACCGATTACAAAACACCAGTAGAATATTTTGCAATAGTACAAGAAATATATTTGGTGCAAAGCATGGACATATTAACAATACAGCCGTTAACTGCTTTCTTAAGAGAACTTAAAGCAAAAAATGTATTAGATGAACAAAAATTAAGAATAGTAATAAACAAAGAACAAAAAGTAAGTCGACTTTCTCCTAAAGTATTGATTGGAGGAATGGCATTTTATAATGAACCATCAATGTCGTTTATGACAGAATTATTTAATAGAGATAGAGTAAAATACTATACTATTCCTTTTGATACACAAGCATATGTTAAATATCTAGAATCATTAGTAACATGTGAAATATCAACTAATGGGTATTCAAAAAATATTTTAGCAAAATTAAAAGAACTTGCAAATGCAGTATATCCGATGCTTGGCAAACAACAGCCATATAAGAGTAAGTTTTCTCCTAGTATTACCAGTACATTAAATCAAATGAAAAATAATTATTAAACAAAAAGAGGTGATATTTTGGTACTCGCAGTAATAATAATATTAATAATAATAATAATTGCACTAATAGTATATAATTTATTAATACATAAAAGATTACAGGCATCAAACAATATGGGAGAACAAGTAAGAAATTTAAACATTGTTCAAGAATTTATGAACATTGTTGGTGAAGAAATTTCAGCAGATGAAAAAATACAAAAAATAAACGAGACTCTAATAAGAAAGTACAATATAAAATATTCTACAATAGTAGTTTTTGATGGAGCTGAATATATTATAAAAGCTTCAAATGTTGACCAGAAGCATTGGGAATCATTAAAAAATCTTCACAAAGAGGAAATATTTAAAGAAAGCGTAACAAGTGCAATACCAAAATATGTTACAACAGAAAGAGATAATGAAATATTACCATATCAGAAACAAGAATTCGGAAGAGCAAAATCAGCCATGTTTTTTCCATTATATATAGATAATATATATATTGGATACTGGATAATAGAAAGTGGCGAAAAACATGCCTTTGATACATTAGATACTACAATACTAGAAGTGGTAAAGCAAAATATAATATCTGTATTAAAAACAATTAATTATCAAAATACTCTTGAAAGTATTGTAAGAATAGACCAATTTACTGGATTAAATTCAGCAGAATATATATATGGAATAGGTAAAAGAACTATAGATAAATATACTACTTCAACAGTATGTATGTTCAGAATAACAAACTTAGAGGAAATAAATGAGAAATTTGGAAGAAATATAGGAAATGAAACAGTTATAAAAGTTAGTAACATAATAAAAGCAAACATATCATCTGAATACATATTTGTAAGATATATGGGTCCAAAGTTTGTAATTATATTTTCAGGTGTTGAAACAGATTCTGTTTCTAAATTCCTAAATGACATAAAACAATATGTTGAAGAAACTAAGATAGTAGACAATGAAAAAAACAAGAAAAGCAAAAATAAAATACAAGTTACGCCAAAACTAAATTTTGCAATTTCAACATATTATAAAGAAACAGGAATAGAAAAATTAACTAAAAAGTTAGAGGAATATTTAGATAATGCACCAAAAGATGAATCTGCTTTAAATTATATATAAATGAAGGAGGAGTTAAAATGTCAGTTGATGATAAAACAATGAGCTTTAAAATAGAAAAAGATAAGGAAATAAGAGCAAGAGAAATTTTAAAAGAAGTATACCAAGCATTAGTTGAAAAGGGGTATAATCCAATAAATCAAATAGTTGGATATATTTTATCAGGAGATCCAACTTATATAACTAGCCATAATGATGCAAGAAACCTAATAAGACTAATTGAAAGAGATGAGCTATTAGAAAAATTAGTAAAAAGTTATATTGGAATAGAAGAATAATGAACAGGATATTAGGAATAGATTATGGAAGCAGTAGAGTTCGGTGTTGCAATAACAGATCCGTTAGGAATAACAGCACAGGGCTTAGAGACTATTTCTCATAATAATAATGACAAAATAGTATTAGCAAGGATAGCAGAAATTATAGAAAAATATGATGTTAATACAATTGTACTTGGTATTCCTTTAAATATGGATGGAACAAGAGGAAAAAGAGTAGAAATAACGGAAAAGTTTATGCATAAATTAAAATGTAAATTCAATAAAATAAAAATAGAAAAAATTGATGAAAGATTAACAACTGTACAAGCACATAAAACAATGAACTTTTTAGATGTAAATAAAAAAAATAAAAAGAATATAGTAGATACTATTGCAGCACAATACATTTTAGAAAGTTATATAAACAAAATTTCAAAAAAAGATTGAAAAAAATTATTTCATAGTATATGATATAAAAAAACGTAGAAAATATTTAAAGAAAATATTTTGCTAAAGTGAAAGGAGAAAAAAAGATGGATGATGAAAACAATAATGAATTAGAAATGGAAGACGAGTTAGAGCATATTATAGTTCTAAATGATGAAAATGGAGAAGAAAAAAAGTTTGAATTTTTAGATTTAATAGAATTAGATTCAGAAGAATATGTAGTACTGCTTCCTGTTGAAGAAGAGGAGGAAGATGCAGATGATATTGGGGAAGTAGTAATACTAAAAGTTGAAGACACAGATTCAGAAGATGAAGGATCATATGTAACTGTTGATGATGAAGAAACTTTAAATAAAGTATTTGAAATGTTTAAAGAAAAATTTAAAGATGAATTTAATTTTACAGAAGATGAGTAAAAAATTTATTGAAGCTTTAAATTAGGGCGAAGTTATTCGCCCATTTTTATAATTAAATTAAATATAGAAGGGAATTGTAATATGAAAAGTACATTTAGTTGGCTAATGGTATTTTTTGCAGTAATATTTTGGATTTTTAGAGTAGTGATTACATTTGCTGAAACTATGGAAATAGATTTTCCTATAAAACCTATTGAATCAAACATAGAAATAGTATTATTATTTTTTACAGTATTGTGTATAGCACTTATTTTTAAACGAAAAATAATAGGAGCAATTTTATACTTTATATCATATGGAGCCTATTTTGGGACAGACATATATAATCAAATAACCCTACTTATAAACGGAGAAGTGGCAAATACTACAAATATTGTATTTTCCGCAATTGGAATAATAATACCTTTAATTTTATTAATAGATATATCAATTAACAAAGATGGTACATCAAGTAAAGGGAAAAATACGAACTGGTTTTACAGTAATGAAAAATATGAAAGACAATTAGATGAAAGAGCAGATAAAAATCAATATAAGTTTTAAAAGAAATGCCTTTTGGAAAATTCAAAGGGCATTTATACTTATTTGGAGGAAAAATATGGAAAATGAATATAAAATCATATTAAATATGCAAGATGAAATGTTTAATATATTAAAAAAATCTATAGAAGATGATGGCTATAATATAATTTTAAGAGATGAAAAAGTAATGTTTATTGAAAAGTCAAAAGAAAATCTGACAGATGAGCAAATTAAAAGAATTGTAGGAATAGCTAAAATGCAAAAAGTAAATGGAATATTGTTTGTTGATATATCTCAACCTGTAAACTATTTAAAAAAAATAGCAAATGAAAAAGTAAAAAATGATGTAAAGTTTAGAACGATGCTAAGACAAGCATTTATAAAAGCAATTGTTGAAAAAAACAAAACATAAATTTTTTCTATAAATAAAATGAATTATTTGAAAATAATATGGTTTTATGTTATTCTATTATTTATAAAAGAAAACCAAATAGGCAGCAAGAAAAGAAACTTTATAATAATATTATAACCAATAATATATCAAAAAAGGATCCATATATTATTGGTAAAATTAGGAGAAATAAAATAATGAGTGAAAATAAAACAAATATCAATTATTATCCAGGCCATATGGCAAAAACAAAAAAACAAATATCAGAAGACTTGAAACTAATAGATGTAATTATTGAAATTCTAGATGCGAGAATACCAATTTCTAGTAATAATCCTGATATTAATGAAATTGTAAAAAACAAGAAAAAAATTATTTTATTAAATAAATCAGATTTAGCATCAGAAGAAGAAAATCAAAAATGGATAAATTATTTTAAGAAAAAAGGTGTAACAGCTATAAAGGTAAACTGTAATACTGGTGAGAACTTAAACCAAGTAGAAAAAGAAATAAAGAAAATAATGGAAGAAGACATAAAAAAAGAAATTGCAAAAGGAATAGTAGGAAAAACTATAAAAGCGATGGTTATAGGAATTCCAAATGTTCGGCAAATCTTCTTTCATAAATAAAATTTCAAAAAAAACATCAGCCAAAGTGGGGAATAAGCCTGGGGTCACATTACAAAAACAATGGATAAAATTAAATGACAAAATAGAACTTCTAGATACACCTGGAGTTTTATGGCCAAAATTTGAAAATGAAGAAATAGCTTTAAACTTGTCATATACAGGTACTATAAAAGATGAAGTAGTTGTAAAAGAAGAAGTAGCAATTAGTTTATTAAAATATTTATATAAAAACTATAGAGAAAATATTAAACAAAGATATAAAATAAATGATGAGGAGATACAAGGAATAAAAGAAGAAAATATTATAGAATTATATTATTTAATAGGTAAGAAAAGAGGAGCAATTATAAAAAATCAAGAAATAGACGAAACAAAAGTAGCAAATATAATATTAGAAGATTTTAGAACAGCAAAATTAGGAAGAATAACATTAGAAAAGTGTAAAATAGAAGGAGAATGCAATGCCTAAAATATCTATAATAGTTCCTGTTTATAATACAGAAAAATATATAAAAAAATGTTTAAACTCTTTAGTCAACCAAACATTAAAAGACATAGAAATAATTGTAGTAAATGATGGCTCAACAGATAAATCAGAAACCATAATAAAAGAATATGAACAAAAATATATGAAAAAAATAAAATACCTTGTTAAAAAAAATGGAGGACTATCAGATGCGAGAAACTATGGAATAAAATATGCTACAGGAGAATATGTAGGATTTGTAGATTCAGATGATTATGTTTCAGAAACAATGTATGAAAAACTTTATAATAAAGCAATTAAAACAGGTGCTGAACTTGTAGAGTGTAATGTAAAATGGATATATGAAAAAAAAGAAAAGATAGATGCTATAGAAGAAATAACGAAAAAAGAAGATTATTTTATATATGGAAGAGTAATGGCATGTAATAAAATTATAAAAAGAAAAAGCCTACAAGAAAACAACATAATGTTTCCAATTGGCCTAAGATATGAAGATGTTGAACTTTACTATAAACTAATACCATATATAAACAAAATGTCTTTGGTAAAAGAAAATATGTATTATTATATACAAAGACAGAATTCTATTGCTAATATTCAAAATGAAAAAACAATGGACATATTTAATATTTTAGAAAATATTATAAAATACTATAAAGAAAATAATATATATCAGGCATTTGAAAAAGAACTCGAATATTTATATATAAGATTTTTATTTGGAAGTTCATTTTTAAGAATAACAAAAATAAAAAATAAAGAGATAAAAAAAGAAGCATTAAGAAAAACATGGGAAGAAATTAACAATAAATTCCCAAACTGGAAAAATAATAAATATTTAAGAAATATAAAAACAAAGAAAAACTTATATTATAAGACAATAAATAAATTTACTTTTAAAATATATAGTATAATTTTTTCTATAAGATAGGAAATATATGAGAAAATTAAATATAGAAAAATTATTATTAATATTTATAGCCTTATGCCCAATACTTGATGCAACAAGTTTTTTATTCAGAGAAAACTTTGGATTAACATTTTCGCCATCTACATTTGCAAGACCTATAATACCAATTATGGGAATTACATATATATTTTTTAAATACAAATTCAAACTGAAATTGTTAATAGCAGGACTAATATATGGAATATATGGGATAATACATTTATTACTTTTTAAATCTGTTATTACAGGAATCTCTTATGGAACAATTTCACACGAGATGCAATATATAGTAAATTATACATACATGATTTTGAATTTATTTATATATGTATTTATATTTAGAAAAGAAAATTACCAAAAACTGAAAAAATATATAGTAATTTCTATTATAATATATATACTAATAATATATATATCTATTATAACAAATACATCATCAAGAACTTATATAGAGAGAATGGGATATAAAGGCTTTTTCGAATCTGGAAATAGTATAAGCTCTATATTAATATTATCATTATTTATACTCCTACCTATGATAAAAGAAAATAAAAAACTAATTATATTAATTGCATTAATAGGCATTTTCCTAATGTTTTTGGTTGGTACAAGAGTAGGATTATATGGATTTATACTAACAATAATTGCATACACTTTTACACAAATATTATTCTCAATAAAACAAAAAATAAAAATAAATAAAAAGGCAATTCTACTTTGTCTAACAACACTAATAGGAATTGTAATTATTGTTGTAATTTTTGGTTCAAGTACAATGCAAAGAAGAAAATATTTAGAAAGCTTAGAAGGAAATATAATAGATAATAAAACAAAAGAAAGTTCACATGTTACTGGTGATATTTTGAAATTAAAAGAGCAAATTGAATCAGCAGAAATAGAAGAATCATATATATCAAAACCTGCACAAGAATCAATTTTAGAATTATATAAAATTAGTAATGAAATGAATTTAGCAAATACAGATAGAAGGATGCAGCAATTTATATATAACTATTGCCTTGTGAAAAACCAGAACAATATTTTATTAATGCTATTCGGAAATGGATTTTTAGCAAACTATGGGGAACTAACATTAGAAATGGAATTACCAGCAATATTATTCAATTTTGGAATAATTGGTTTTATACTATATATTGTACCGTTTTTAGGAATACTAATGTACTGTACATATATTGGAATAAAGAAATTTAGAAAAGTAAATGTAGAATATATGATGTTAATTTGTGGAAGCTATTTAGTATTTGCACTTTCATTTTTCGCAGGATATACATTTTTCAATTCATCAACAATGATGTTAATAATTATAATAAATGTATTACTAATAAATGAAACCAAAAAAGTGAGGGAAATAGAGTGAAAAAAATAATATTTGGCATAACAAGCTTAAATATAGGTGGAGCAGAAAGGGTATTAGTAGATATATGTAATAAGCTGTGTGAAAAATACGATATAACAATATTTACAATATATGCAAAAGGAGAGTTTGAAAAAAGTTTAAATAAAAAAATAAAATTAATAAACTTATATAATTTTAAGTATGAAAACCTAACGAAAATGCAACAAAATATTATTCCATTAAAGTTTGCTTTGATGAAAAAGAGAATATATAATACATATATTAAAAATAAATTTGATATAGAAATAGCATTTCTAGAAGGTCCAATTACTACATTATTTAGTCAGAAAAATAATAGTGTAAAAAAAATAGCATGGGTTCATAATGATATAGGCATGGTATTTGGACATAATATAAAATCTATGATAAAAAAAATATTAAACAATAATATATATAAACAATATAAAAAAATAGTGTTTGTAAGTAATCATAATAAAGAAAAATATTTAAAAATATATAAAAAACAAAAAAATGAAAAATTAGTGATTCACAATTATGTAGATAAAGATGAAATAATAAGAAAATCAAATGAAAATATAGACTTAGAGTTTGACAATAATAGTATAAATTTTGTAACAGTATCAAGATTAGTTAAACAAAAAGCAATAGGAAGACTAATTGATGTACATTACAAACTTATAGAAAAAGGGTATAAACATAAAATATATGTTATAGGTGATGGTGAGCTGAAAGAAGAAATTAAAGAAAAAATAAAAAAGTTTAATCTAGAAAAAACATTTATATTACTAGGAAAAAAGGACAACCCATATCCATACATGAAAAATGCTGATTATTTTTGTTTATTCTCATATTATGAGGGGTTGCCAATGGTACTACTTGAAGCTAAGGTGTTAGGAAAATATATAGTATGTACAGACACTGCTTCAAGAGAAGCACTAGAAGATTACAATAATAAAAAAATTGTAGAAAATTCAGAAAAACGGTATATATGAAGAGATGAAAAGATTAATAAAAAATGCAAAACCAAAAGAAAAAGAAAAAACAAAAATAGAAGATAATAAAAAAATAATGGAGAAAATAGAAAAATTGCTAGATTAGAAAGAGGAATAATGATGAAAATATCTGTAATTACACCAACTTATAATAGAAAAGACACATTAGGAAAATTATACAACAGTATATTAAACAATTTGCAATGTGATATAGAAATAGAATGGCTAATAATGGATGATGGTTCAACAGACGGAACAGAAGAATACATACAAAAATTTAAAGAAGAAAAAAAAATTTGCATAAAATACTACAAACAGGAAAACCAAGGAAAAATGAAAGCAATTAATAATTTAGTACCATATGCTGATTCCGATTTTTTAGTAGAATGTGATTCAGATGATTACTTTACTGAAAATGCCTTTAAAACAATAAAAAATAATTGCATCTTAAAAGAGAAAATATATGCTTATGTTTTCTTGAAAAGTAATGAAAAAAATGAAATTATAGGTAATGAATTTAAAAGCAATAATTTTAAAAGTAAAATGTTCGATTTATATTACAAACAAGGAATTAATGGAGATAAAGCATTAGTTTACAATACAAAAATAAGGAAACAATATAAATACAAAATAGAAGAAGGAGAAAACTTTTCTACAGAAGCAAGGTTACATCATGAGATAGATGAAAAATATGATGTATTATGCTTTAATGAAATAGTAATGATATGCAAATATCAGGAAGATGGATATAGTAAAAATATAAAAAATATATTTAAGAAAAATCCAAATGGATATTTTAAATTTTTTGAAGAAATGCTTAAAAAAGATTTTAGTGGAGTAAAATGGGAAAAAAGAATATATATAATAAAACATTATATTTTATTTAAATATTTATCAAAACAAAAAATGGATTTAAGAAAGACAAGTTTTGTTAATAAACTATTAATTTTTATTTTGTATATACCAGGTATTATAAAATCATATGTAAAATTCAAATAAAATGGAGGCAAAATTGGGAGAAGTAAAATGGACAAAAGAGCAAGAAATTGCTATAAATAAAGATGGAAGTAATATACTAGTTGCAGCAGCGGCAGGAAGCGGAAAGACTGCAGTACTTGTTGAAAGAATAATAAATAAAATCGTAAATAAAAAAATAGATATAGATAAATTATTAGTTGTTACATTTACAAATGCAGCAGCATCTGAAATGAGGGAAAGAATACTAAAAGCAATATATAAAAAACTAGAAGAAAAAGAAGATGAAAATTTAAGAAAACAAATTTTGCTTTTAAATAAAGCAAGTATATCAACTATTCATTCATTTTGTTTAGATGTAATAAAAAATAATTTCTTTGAAATAAATATATCACCTAATTTTAGAATAGGATCAACAGAAGAAATAGAATTACTAAAAATAGAAACAATAGAAGAACTTTTTGAAGAGATGTATGAAAGTAAAGATGAAAACTTTTCAAAATTAATTAATTTATATACCAATTATAAAAGTGATGATAATTTAAAAGAAATTATAATGCAAATATATAAATATATACAAAGTAGTCCATTTCCAGAAGACTGGTTAAAAGAAAATATAGAAAAGTTTAATATTAATATAGAAAAGGATTTCTCACAAACAGAATGGGGAAAAATAATAATAGAAAGTCTTAAAAGTGAAATACTAGATTGTATACTTAAATTAAAAATAATAAAAAAGGAATTATCTAAAAATCCAGAACTAGAAAAATATTTATTAGTAATAGAAGATGATATAGAAAATTTTAATGAACTAACAAATATAAAAAATTGGGATGAATTATATAAAAAAGCATATGAAAAAAATTTAAAATCTTGGCCACGAAGCAGTAAAACAATATCTAATATTAAAGACAAAGCAAAAGAAAATAGAGATATAATAAGAAAAAATTTTAATAAAATAAAAGAAAAGTATTTAAAAGAAGATTCATATGCGATAAATAAAGATATATATGAAATGTATGACACATTAAAAAAATTAGAATATATGATAATAAATTTTGGAAAAAAATATGTGCAGAAAAAAACAGAAAAAAATATCATAGATTTTAATGATATAGAACATTTAGCACTAAGAATTTTGCTAAAAAAAGACGAGCATGGTAATATAATTGAAAGTGATGTAGCCAAAAGATACAAAGAAAAGTTTGAAGAGATTGCAATAGACGAATATCAAGATAGCAATTTAGTACAAGAATATATATTAACTTCAATATCAAGAGGAAATAATATATTTATGGTAGGGGATGTAAAGCAAAGTATATATAAATTCAGGCAAGCTATGCCAGAACTATTTTTGGAAAAATACAATAAATACAATTTATCTACAGAAAATGAATTTGGATTAAAAATACAGCTCTTTAAGAATTTTAGAAGTAGAGAAAATGTATTAAACATAACTAATTTGATATTCAAAAATATTATGAGTAAAGAATTAGGAGATATTGACTATAATAATGATGAATTTTTGAATTTAGGTGCGAATTATCCTAAAGAAAGTGAAAATAAAAGCTTCTTAGATAAAAAGAGTGAACTACACATAATTGATTTACACGAAGAATGTAGTGAAGAAAAAATAGAAGATGAAAAAGAAGAGCAGAAAGAACAGGAAGAACAAGAAATTATAGAAAATGTTGAATTAGAAGCAAAATTTGTAAGCACAAAAATAAAAGAACTATTAGAATCAAATTATTATATATATGAAAAAGAAAAATATAGAAAATTAACATATAAGGACATAGTAATTTTACTCAGAGCAACAACAGCTTCAGCACCAATATATGAAAGAGAACTAAATTTAGTTGGAATACCAGTTTTCTGTGATACAACAAGTGAGTATTTAGAATCAATTGAAATACAAACAATAATGTCAGTATTAAAAATAATAGACAATCCAGACAATGATATTCCACTAGTTACAGTATTAAGATCAACAATAGGAGGGTTTTCAGACAATGAATTAATAGAAATAAGGTTATATGATAAAGAAGGAAGTTTTTATGATTCTTTACTTAAAGCAAAGGAAATGGAAGAAGATAAAAAGTTAAAATGCAAAATAGAAAGCTTTATTGAAATGATTGATGACTTTAGAGAAAGCGTAAACTACAAACCAATTGATGAACTAATTTGGCAAATATATACAAATACAGGATACTATAATTATGTTAGTATGATGCCTAATGGAGCAATAAGGCAAGCAAATTTAAGAATGCTATTTGAAAGAGCTAGTGATTATGAAAAAGCGAGTTTTAAAGGATTATTTAATTTTATAAAATTCATTGATAAATTAAAAACAAGTAATAATGATTTAGGTGCAGCAAAACTAATTGGAGAAAACGAAGATGTTGTGAGAATAATGAGTATACATAAAAGTAAAGGACTAGAATTTCCAGTAGTCTTCTTATGTGGAACTGGTAAGAATTTCAACATGAAGGATTTGAATCAGAACATATTGTTACATCAAAAATTAGGTTTAGGACCAAAAGTAATAAATGATGAAAGAAGAATAGAATACAATACTTTGGCAAAAGAAGCAATAAGAATAAAAGCAAAACAAGAAACACTATCTGAAGAAATGAGAGTTTTGTATGTAGCACTAACAAGAGCAAAAGAAAAATTATTTATAACAGGTGTAGAAAAAGACTTAGAAACGACTTTAAATGAAAAAAAAGAAATATTAGAAAATAACTATATACTAGGTAACAAACTAGACAGCCTAATTATAAAAAAATATAAATCGTACTTAGATTGGCTAGAGCTTGTTGTTATAAATAACAAGAATATAGAAGAATTTTTAACAATAAAAAAACATAAAAAAGAAGAAATTTTAAAAATAAAAGCTAAAAAAATGCAAGAAGATAAAATACATATAGAAGATATAAAATTAGATGAAAAAAGTAAAATAAATGAAATGTTAAAATGGAAGTATAAAGAAGAAAACTCTACAAAAACTCCGGGCAAAACTTCTATTAGTAAAATTAAACAAATGCAGGATAATGAAATAGAATATGAACAAAACAGTATAAAAATGGAAATACCAAAATTTATAAATAAAACTCAAAAAATTACAAATATGCAAAAAGGTAGTCTTATACATCTATGTTTACAAAAATTGAACTTAAAAGAAGAATACACAATAGAAAAAATAGAAAAACTTATACAAAATATGTGCACTAATAGAATAGTAAATGAAAATGAAGCAAAGGAAATAGATGCAAAAAAAATATTGAAATTTACTCAAAGTAATCTATACAAAAAAATAATTAATGCAAAACAAAGTTATAAAGAAAAGCCATTTTATATGAGCATGAGTACTTACGAAGTATATGGATATAAAAGCAATGATAGTGTACTTGTACAAGGGATAATTGATTTATATTTTGTGGATGAAAATAACAAAATTATACTAGTCGATTACAAAACAGATTATGTAGAAACAGAAGCAAAATTAGTTGAAAAGTATAAAAAGCAATTAGAATTATATAAAATTGCTATAGAAAAATCTTTAAATAAAAAAGTAGATGAAACATATATTTACTCAACATGTTTAAACAAAGAAATCCTAATATAAAATTCTTGTAGCTGTATTTATATAGAGTTTAATATATAAATACAGCTACAAAATTGTTTTTATGTTAAATATTTAATACAAGACAAAACATTATCTAATAAAAAAACAAAACAAATAAAATAAGTAGCACAATTCTGCATTTTAGTAGAAAACTTAGAAAGTACTTTGTTCAAGTGCCTTTCAATAAATGGATGTACTTTATTTACAAATAAAATTGCTGCAAATCCCCAAACAACAGAAAAGAATATACTAATTCTACCATTAAGATTAAAAAATTCGGAAGAATAATCCCAGCATTTTATTTTAAACACAGCCTCTAAATAAAAACTAACAAAATATTCAAAAATCGAAAAAATAACAGATGCATAAATAAAAAGTTTTATGCTGTGATTTTTATAATTCTTAAAAAATGCAATTAACATTATTGCACCAAAACCGTATATAGGACAAAGGGGACCAAGCAAAAATCCTCTTTTTGTAAAATAACCTAAGTCATATAAACAGTATAATGATTCCAATACCCAACCAATAAAGGCATACAAAAAAAAGTAACGGATATATTTTAATATTTTATTTTTATTTAAACCTAGAGATATTTTCAAAAATAATCCCCCCACAAAAAAAACTAACAATGATATTATATACAAAAAAGGAAAATAAGTAAAGGGGGCTGTTTGCAAGATGTGTTTGGGATTATAACTTTAAAGTGAGGTGAAAACAGTGGATGGCTAAAAACACTACATAAATCTTGAGAAATTCTTAATTTTATGTTATAGTAATAAATAGTAAAAATTAGGAAGGAAAATGAATAATGAAAATACCAGAATTGTTAGCACCAGCAGGTTCTTTTGAAAAAGCAAAAATTGCATTTACTTATGGAGCAGATGCTGTATATGCTGGAACAAGTACACTATCATTAAGAACAAGAGCAAAAATGGAAGACCTAGATCTATATAAAACAATTGAATATGCACATAGCATAGGAAAAAAAGTATATGTCGCAATAAATATTTTTGCATGGGACGACAAGTATGAAGAAATAAAAAAGCAAGTCCAAATATTAAATGATATGAAAGTAGATGGAATAATTGCAGCAGATGGTGGAGTTATAGATGTAATAAAAGAAGTTACAAATAATATTCCAATACATATTAGTACACAAGCTAATACCGTAAGTTATCATTCAGCAAAATTTTGGTACAATAATGGGGCTAAAAGAATAATACTTGCAAGAGAACTAAATAAAAACCAGATAAAAGAAATAATTGAAAATAAACCAGAAGATTTAGAAATAGAAATGTTTGTACATGGAGCAATATGCTTTGGATATTCTGGAAGATGTTTTTTAAGTGATTTTTTAGCAAGTAGAAGTGCAAATTTGGGAGACTGTGCACAAAGTTGCAGATGGGAATATAATGTATATGTAGAAGAAGCAAATAAACCAGGGAATTTAATGCCAGTAGAGTATGATGAAACAGGAACACATATATTTTCATCAAAAGATTTATGTTTAATAAAAGAAATACCAGAAATTGTTGAAATGGGAGTAGACAGTTTAAAAATAGAAGGAAGACTAAAAACAGAATATTATTTAGCAACTGTTGTAAATGCTTATAGGTGTGCACTAGATGATTATAACAAAAATAAGGAAAATTATAATTATAATAAATATTTAAAAGAATTAGAAAAAGTAAAAACAAGAGGAACGACAACATTCTATTTTAATGATAGGAACAACAAAGATTTTCAAGAATATGAAGGTAAACAATATAATCCATATTATGAATTTGGAGGAAAAGTTGTAGATAACCAAGGTAAAAAAACTGTAATAGAAATAAAAAACAAACTAAAACTAGGTGACATATTAGAAGTTGTTATTCCAAATAAAATTGAAAGCCATGAATTTAAAATAGAAAAAATGTGGGATATAGACACAGATGAAGAAATAGAAAGCATAAACCCTGGAAAAATAGAGCAAAAAGTAAAAATAGAAATACCAATTGATGTAGAAAAAGGTTTTATACTAAGAAGAAAAAAATAATAAATTATATAAAATTACTTCCAATTATTATACAAGATATGATAGAATAGCTTGCAAGGAGAGTGTATATATGGTTGCATATAAAAGAATCTTATTAAAAATAAGTGGTGAAGCAATTGCAGGAGACAAAAAACACGGAATAGATGTAGAAACTATAGGTAGAATATGTGACAAAATTGTAGAAGTGAGTAAACTTGGAGTTCAAATTTCAATAGTAGTTGGAGGAGGAAATTTTTGGAGAGGAAAATATGGGCATCAAATGGAAAGAACAACATCTGATTATATGGGAATGCTTGCAACAGCAATGAATGGTTTAGCTTTGCAAGATGCATTAGAAGCAAGAGGAGCATATACAAGGATGCAAACAGCAATAGAAATGAGGGAGATAGCAGAGCCCTATATAAAAAGAAAAGCAATAAAGCATTTAGAAAAAGGAAGGATAGTTATATTTGCATGTGGAACTGGAAATCCATATTTTTCAACAGACACAGCAGCAGCACTAAGAGCTGCAGAAACAGATGCGGAAGTAATTCTTCTTGCTAAAACAATAGATGGTGTATATTCTGCAGACCCAAAAGAGGATGAAACAGCAACTAAATATGATGAAATTACATATTTAGATATTTTAAATAAAGATTTAAAAGTTATGGATTCAACTGCTACATCATTATGTAGGGACAATAAAATACCTTTAATTGTATTTGGAATAGATGAACCAGATAATATAGTTAAAATAGTTAAAGGTGAAAAAATAGGGACAATAGTTAAATAAATTATAAAATATAAAGGAGAGAATATAAATGGACAATAGTCATATTGAAGAAAAAATGTCAAAAACAATTAGTGTACTAAGAGAGAACTTAGCAGAAATAAGAGCAGGACGTGCAAATCCTGCAATATTAAACAAAATAAAAGTAGATTATTATGGAGTACCAACACCAATAAATCAGGTAGCTGGAATATCTGTACCTGAAGCAAGATTAATAGTTATTCAACCATGGGATGCAAGTATATTAAAAGAAATTGAAAAAGAAATATTAAAATCAGATATAGGAATAAACCCAAATAATGATGGAAGAGTTATAAGATTAGCTTTCCCAGAACTAACAGAAGAAAGAAGAAAAGAAATAGTAAAAGAAGTAAAAAAATTAGGAGAAGATGCAAAAGTTTCAATAAGATCTGTAAGAAGAGAAGGAATAGATGAGGCAAAAGAAATGCAAAAAGAAGGGTTAATCTCAGAAGACGAACTAAGAACATCAGAAGAAAGCATACAAAAACTAACAGATAAGAAAATAGCAGAAATAGATACAGAGATAGAAAACAAAGAAAAAGAAGTAATGTCAATATAGGAAGGATAATTCATATGGATTTTAAACAAGAATTAGAAAACTATAGAAAAATTGTAGAACAAGAATTAGAAAAGTATATAAGAAAAGAAGAATGCCCAGAAAGAATACTTAATGAATCGATGGAATATAGCTTAATGGCAGGAGGTAAGAGACTAAGGCCAATATTAGTTATAGCAACATATAAATTATTTAAAGAAAATTACAATTTAATTATGCCATTTGCAGTTGCTATTGAAATGATACACAATTTTTCATTAATACATGATGATTTACCAGCAATTGATAATGATGATATAAGACATGGAAAGAAAACAAACCATAAGCAATTTAATGAAGCAACAGCAATTTTAGCAGGTGATGGGCTTTTAAACCAAGCATATATAGTAATAAGTGAAGAACTTATGAATAAAAATGAAATAGAGGAAGAATTAAAGATTAAGGCTTTTAATGAATTCACAAATGCAGTAGATAGGATGATTGCAGGAGAATATGTAGATACAGAATATGAAGGAAAAGAAATTGCAAATGAATATCTAGAATATATGCATAAAAATAAAACAGGTGCATTATTACAATGTTGTGTAAGAATGGGAGCCATACTTGCCAAAGCAAATGATGAAGATATAAAAAAATTAACAAAATATGCAGAAAAGATAGGATTAGCATTTCAAATAAAAGATGACATATTATCAGAAATAGGTAATGAAAAAATATTAGGAAAACCTGTTGGAAATGATAAAAAGAAGAAAAAATGTACATATGTTACAAAATTTGGCCTAGAAGAATCTAAGAAAAAGTTAGAAGAATTAACAAATGAAGCAATAGAAATAATAAATAATTATAGTAATAGTGAGTTCTTAAAAGAGCTTGCAATATATATGAAGAAAAGAAAAAAATAAAAGGGGTAGTTATGGAAAAGTTACAAGAAGAATGCCCAAAACATATTGCGATAATCATGGATGGAAATAGAAGATGGGCAAAGGCAAATAATTTAACCGCAAAAGAAGGTCATAAAGCAGGTGCTGACAACCTAGAAAAAATAGCAATATTTGCTAACAAATTGGGAATAAAATATTTAACAGTATATGCATTTTCAACAGAAAACTGGAGAAGAACAGAAGAAGAAATAGGAGCTTTAATGCTTTTATTGAGAAATTATTTGAAGAATTTTTCTAAAAGAGCTGATACTCAAAATATAAAAATAAATGTAATAGGTGATATATCTAAGCTAGATGTGGATTTACAAGATAGTATAAAAAAAGCAATGGAAAAAACAAGCAAAAACACTGGTATGGTATTAAATATTGCATTTAATTATGGAGGAAGAGCTGAAATATTACGAGCAGTAAAGAAAATTGCAAAAAAAGTTCAAGAAAACAAGCTAAAAATAGAAGACATAGATGAAAAAGAATTCGAAGCTAATTTATATACTAGTGGTCAGGATGATCCAGACTTATTAATAAGAACAAGCGGAGAATTAAGAACAAGTAATTTTTTACCATGGCAAATAACATATTCAGAATTTTACTTTCCTAAAATTTATTGGCCAGATTTTAATGAACAAGAACTTTTAAAGGCAATAGAAGCATATAAACAAAGAAAAAGAAATTTTGGTGGAACAAAATAAAACCTAAAAACAAATGAAAGAGGAAAAAATATGGGTATAACAAGAATTGTATCTGGACTATTGGGTTTCCCACTAGTTGCTGTAATATTGATATTTGGTAATTCATACATAATTGATATAGTATTTAGTTTTATAGCAATAATGTGTGTTCATGAGTATTTTAAAAGCTTTAATGGAAAAGCAAAGCCAGTGCAATGGCTACGGATATGTTTCAGCATTATCAATAAGTTTTATACATATAATACCAAGCGAATATCTATTATTTGCTTTAGGCTGTGCAATTCCTGTTATAATAGCAATATTATTTATACAAATAATATTAACAAATATGAAAACAAATATTCAAGATATAGCAATTACATTACTAGGAATATTTTATATTGTTGGATTTATAATGTTTATACCTATAATTAGAGGTAAAAATAATGGTAACTTTTTAGTATGGTATATATTCTTATCAGCATGGGGAACAGACATTTTAGCATATGCTATAGGAAAAACTTTGGGTAAACACAAAATAAAAGAAAATGATATAAGTCCTAATAAAACTATAGAAGGTTGTATAAGTGGAATTATAGGAAGTATAATAATAACTCTTGTGTATACAATAGTAATAAACAAATACTTTAATTTTGAAATTGCATATTTACAAGTTATATGTATAGCAATTATATTAAGTATAATAGGTCAAATTGGAGATTTTGCAGCATCAAGTATAAAAAGATATAATGGAATAAAAGATTTTAGTAATTTAATACCAGGGCATGGTGGAATGCTTGATAGATTTGATAGTGTAATATTTATAGCACCATTTGCATACTTATTACTTAGTATTTTATAATACGAAAAGGAGAGAATATTGATAGATTTCTTATTAACAGCAATAAAAATAATATTTTTATTAGGTTTCCTTATATTAATACATGAAGGAGGCCATTTCATTGTTGCTAAATTGTGCAAAGTAAAAGTAAATGAATTTGCAATTGGTTTTGGGCCAACAATATGGAGAAAACAAGGAAAAGAAACAAAATATGCATTAAGATTAATTCCTCTTGGTGGATTTGTAAGTATGGAAGGGGAAGATAGATACTCAGAAGAAAAGGGCTCATTTAGTAAAACAAGTATACCCAAAAGAATAGCAATAGTTCTAGCTGGTGGAACTGTAAATATTGTTTTTGGATTATTAGTATACTTTGCCCTATCTGGTATTACTGGAAACTATATTTCTCAAACTATAGACCAAGTAAATTCAAGTGAAATAACACAGCTACAATCAGGTGATAGAATATTAAAAATAAACGATAAAAGTATTCATTTAAATAGTGATATAGAAATAGCATTAGAAAAAACAGAAGGAGCAGAAGCAAAAATATTACTAGAAAGAAATGGAGAAAATATAGAGGTATACCAAAAACCAATAGAAAACAAAATAAGAAATATAGGAATATATTTTGGAACACAGGGAGATGAACTAATTTCAGAAATAATGGCAATATACCCTGAAAGTCCAGCAGAAGAGGTAGGATTACAAACAAATGATAAAATAGTGGAAATAAATGGAGAATCAACAAATAATGATGCATATAAAGCTGCTGAACTAATAAGTAATTCATCTGGAAAGTGCAATTTGTTAATTGAAAGAAATGGAGAATTATTAAAAATAGAAGTAGAACCACAAGAAACTATTATATATAGTTTAGGTGTAACTATGGAGGGAGCAGAAAATAATTTACAAAACAACATATATTATGCATTTTGGGACACAACAAATTTTTCTTTATCAATAATTGAAAACTTAAAAATGCTATTTACGGGAAAAGTAAGTGCAAATCAATTAATGGGACCAATTGGAATATCTGAAGTAGTAGCTGAAACAGAAGGAATAAGTGATTTTGTATATTTACTTGCACTTATCTCATTATCATTAGGTGTTACTAATTTATTACCATTTCCACCATTAGATGGAGGAAAAGTAGTATTACTAATTATTGAAGGAATAAGAAAAAAGCCACTAAAAGAAAACATAGAGATAGGAATACAAATGACAGGTTTTGCATTAATCATAATGCTATCTATATATGTAGCATATAATGATGTTTTAAGAGTTTTTTAAAGTAACTATAGTTACACCCATTTCACCCTCACCAAAAGTTCCAATTCTAAAGGACTTTACATGAGGGTGATTTCTTAAAAATGAATGAATACCATCTTTTAGTTTCCCGAGTACCTTTACCATGTACAATTGTAACAGTATTTAAGCCAGATAAAAGACAAACATCTAAAAATTTATCAATAGCAAAACAAGCTTCATCAACATTTTGACCAATAACATTTATTTCATTTGAAACTGTTTTAGTTGTTAAAACATTATGAGTTTTTAAATTATGATTATTACTCTTTGTAGATTTTTCTAAATTGTTGATATTTACTTTAGTTTTAATACTTCCAATTTGAACTTGAATTTCATTTGATTTATTTGGCATAGAAAGAACTATACCTTCTTGATTAAAATTCTTAACAAAAACATATTGCCCAATATTTAGTTCCTCTTTAGAAATTGGATTTTTGTTTTCTATAGAAGAAAGTGTTGGACCTAAGTTTTGTATTTTTTTATTTAAAGAAATTCTTAAATCATTTGCAGTTTTAGCATCTTTAGAATTAGAAATTCTATTTATAATTTCATTTGCCTCTTTTTTGGCATCTATTAAAATTTCTCTAGCTTCATTTTTAGCATTATCAATTAACTGTTTCTTATCTTTTTCTAAATTAGAGTATTGCAATTCTAATGAACCTTTAATTTCATTTATTTCTTTTGATTTATTTAAGACATTTTCTTTCTCTTTTTCAATTAACAATTTATCATCATAAATACTTTTAAGCAAAGTTTCAATATCAATAGTAGATTTGTCTATATTTAATTTTGCATCATCTAATATAGATTTATCAAGACCAAGTTTTTCACTTATAGCAAAAGCCATACTTTTGCCAGGAACACCTATTAGAAGTTTGTAAGTAGGTGAAAGAGTATTTAAATCAAACTCTGTACTAGCATTTTCAAACCCATTTTCAGTAAGAGCAAAATTTTTAATTTCTTGGTAATGTGTTGTAGCAATTGTAATGCAGCCTTTATTGTACAGGTTTTTTAGAATACTTATTGCTAAACTAGCACCTTCTATAGGGTCAGTACCAGAACCGAGCTCATCGAGTAATACCAAACTATTTGAAGTTGATGAGTTTAAAATGTCTATAATATTAGACATGTGTGAAGAAAATGTGCTCAATGATTCTGCAATACTTTGTTCATCACCAATGTCAGCAAAAATATTATCAAAAACAAAAATAGAACTACCTTCTTCTGCAGGAATAAAGAGTCCAGAAGAACCCATTAAATTAAGTAACCCGGCTGTTTTTAAACTAACTGTTTTACCACCTGTATTTGGGCCTGTAATTATAAGAGAAGAAAAATCTTTTCCAACATTTATGTCAATAGGAACAACTTTCGATTTATTAATTAAAGGATGTCTAGCCTTTAAAAAAAAAAAAAACTTTTCATCATTTATTACTGGGCAATTTGCATCAAGAG